>JABABF010000204.1 GCA_014238345.1 Gammaproteobacteria bacterium | reverse complement strand
TCTGTTGTGCGCTCTGGCAGCGGCGCGCACGGGTGCTGGCCTGGTGTCTCTGGCCACGCATCCAGATCACGCGACGGCGCTGGCGGCGGCTGCGCCAGAGATTATGGTGCGGGGGGTGCGTTCGGGTCGCGAACTCGACCCAGTATTGGCGCGAGCCAGCGCCTTGGTGGTCGGCCCCGGACTTGGTCAAAGCACTTGGTCTGCACAGCTGCTACGGCGGGCACTCAATGCCGGACTCCCCATAGTGATCGATGCCGATGCACTGAATATATTGGCGGCTCAGGATCCCGTGCTGTCAGCTGATTCTGTGCATATTAGTACACCGCACCCCGGTGAGGCGGCGCGGTTGCTCAGCTGTGAGATAGCGGAGGTGCAGGCAGATCGGCTGGCTGCTGTAGCACAGTTACAGCAGCTGTGCGGTGGTGTGGTCGTACTCAAGGGTAGCGGTAGTTTGGTGACCGATAATAGCGGGACCATGGCATTGTGCTCTGACGGCAATCCCGGCATGGCCAGTGGCGGTTGTGGTGATGTGCTGGCCGGTGTACTCGGTGCGTTATTGGCTCAGGGCTCAACAGCGACGAGCGCCGCCCGTTTTGGTGTTTGCCTGCATGCTCGTGCCGGAGATATGGCCGCTCTGGAAGGTGGTGAGCGCGGCATGATGGCCTCAGATTTGTTGCCGTGGCTACGGTTGCTATGCCAATCTCCGAACGAGGCTGTGTCAGCATGATGGAAGCTGCAGAAATTTACCTCGCTGGCAGTCCTGAGACGTTGGCCTTTGGCCGCCGTTTAGGTCGCTTTAGTTGGGGTGGTGGGGTGGTGTTTTTGCGCGGTGACCTTGGCGCGGGGAAGACCACTTTTAGTCGTGGGGTGTTGTCTGCGCTGGGCTACAGTGGTGCTGTTTGTAGCCCTACCTACACGCTGGTTGAGCGCTATGAGCTGGCTGGATTATCTGTGAGTCACTTGGATTGCTATCGTCTGCAGGAGGGGCTGGAGCTGGAGATGCTCGGCCTAGACGATGACCTCGTCGGCAACCATTTGTGGCTGGTGGAATGGCCGGAACGGATGGCGTGCGCTTTGCCGCCCCCCGACTTGGTGTTGGATTTGTTGAGTTGCGGTGCGGCGCGTATGGCGCGTTGGCGGAGCCTAAGTGAACGTGGCTGTCAGTTGGCTCGGGGTTGGTATTGATGAGAAACTTGATGAGGAGGTGGAAGGTGGATGGCTAGGCTGTGTGCCAAGGCACTGTGCGTGGTGGCTCTTGCGCTGTGGTCAGTATCGATTAGTGCTGCCAATCAGTTGCTTGGTCTGCGTTTGGAATACGATACCGCGCAGTTGTGGCGCTTAGTATTGGATTGCACCGAGGCTCCTCGCTACGAACATTCGCGGCTTGCCAAGCCGCCGCGCATCATCATCGACTTGGCTGCGACGAAGCGCCCCGACAAGATTTCTCTCCCCGGTTTGCATGGTTCGCCTATAGCCGACCTGCGTATGAGTCAGCGCAGCGATGGCGGATTGCGCCTCGTCGTTGAGTTGAGCCGTGCTACGCTACCGAAGTTACTCAAATTGGCGCCAAATCGCCAGCATGGCCATCGCTTGGCGCTGGTGCTGAACACGGGTGCTGAAGCATTGCAGACACCGGCTCCTGGAGATGTCGGTGCCAGTGAGGTGGTGGTGGTGATCGATGCTGGCCACGGTGGGCGCGACCCCGGAGCCACATCATCCAGCGGGCTACTTGAGAAAGATGTGGTATTAGCTGTGGCCAAGAAATTACAGCGGCGCTTGGACCAAGAGCCTGGCTTTTCCGTGCGGTTATCGCGCGATTCTGACCGTTTCATCGATCTGGTTGCGCGCCGCCGTTTCGCCCGTGAGCAGGGTGCCCATTTGATGCTGTCCATACATGCTGATTCCATAGCCAGTAGCGGTTGGAGTCGTACACGCGGCGCGGCGATTTATATGCTATCAGAGAAGGATGCTTCAAGCCGTGAAGCTTATTTTCTCTCACAGCGTGAGAACCGAGTACCACAGATCGATGGCCTGCCGTTGGCAGAGAAGCCAGAGGATGTGCGCAGTGTCCTCTACGATTTGTCGTTGCATGCCAGCCGTCAGCGGGCGGCTGTGATTGCTGCACCGCTCTTGCAATCTCTGGCCAAGGTGGTGCGCCTGCACAAAAAACAGGTGGAGCAAGCCAATTTTGTGGTATTACGTGCGCCTGATGTGCCATCTTTGTTGCTCGAACTCGGTTTTTTGTCTAATGTGCGTGAGGCGCGTCGTCTGGGGAGTGCCGAATATCAAGATTTGCTGGTTAATGCTTTGTTATCAGGAGTGCGGGACTTTTTTATTGCCCATCCCCCAGAGGGCAGCTGGCTGGCTTGGCTACAGAGCAATGCCAACCTGCGTCACACGGTGCAACCGGGAGAGAATTTATGGCTATTGGCTGAGCGCTATGGTGTTAGTGTAGAAGACATAGTGCGCCATAATGCCTTAACGACTGATTTGGATAAGTTGCAGGTGGGACAGTTGTTATTGATCCCAGCAGTTCAAGCTGCTATGCAGTAATGAGCGGTAGTGAGCGCATTCACGCCTTGGATAGCGCGTTGGTTGATCAAATCGCTGCTGGCGAAGTGATTGAGCGCCCTGCCTCGGCAGTGCGGGAATTGGTGGAGAACAGTGTAGATGCGGGCGCTGTCAACATCGCTGTCGAAGTAGAAGAGGGCGGCTTGCGCCGTATCTGTGTGCGCGATGATGGAGCAGGCATCATCGCCGAGGATCTGCCGCTCGCTTTGGCGCGTCATGCGACCAGCAAGATCGTCAGCTTTGAGGAGTTGCGGCAGGTTGCCACCTTGGGTTTTCGTGGTGAGGCGTTGGCCAGTCTCGCCTCGGTGTCGCGCATCTCCCTGCTATCTCGCGCCGTTGGGGCACGGGATGCATTCCTGCTTGAGTCGGCACCTGGGGAGGCTGTGCCTACCCCGCATCCGGCACCAGGTGTTGCCGGTACTTTGGTGACCGTGTCAGAGCTGTTTTTCAATGTACCCGCCAGACGCAAATTCTTGCGCACCGCCCGCACCGAACTGTTGCAGGTCGATCGGGTCATGCGCACCCTCGCGCTCGGCCACGCCGGGATGGGCTTTGAGCTATGTGCTGATGGTCGTTCCCGCTTAGCTGTGTCTCCCTGCGCCGATGTGGCACATCAAGAAGAGCGGCTGGCCACGCTGTGTTCGCCGGAATTCGCTGAACAGTGTGTGGCATTGCATTGTCGAGACGGCTCTTTCTCTCTGTGGGGATGGATTGCCACACCGCGCTACAGCCGCTCGCAGACCGACCAACAGTATCTGTTTGTCAATGGACGTGCTGTGCGTGACCGGATGGCGGCTCACGCCGTGCGACGTAGCTATGCCGATGTGATGTATCACGGGCGCCATCCAGCCTATGTATTGCATCTTGAGTTGGATGTGCAGGATGTGGATATGAATGTGCATCCAGCCAAAGCCGAGGTGCGCTTTCGCGATGCACGCGGGGTGGGTAATTTCATCTACCGTAGCCTAGCGCAGCGCTTGGCTGGGTTGCGTCCGGGGGAAGAGCCCGCGCCCGTCGGGGTCACGGCGGTGGTGACATCCGCTGGAGTAAAGCCATCGCATAAGTTGCTTGGGCTACACAGCGAGCGACCCTATCTAGGGGAGATCGCCGAGCAGACGGCGGCTTGGCGCGGACTCGCCCACCCCGATCCCGATGCGGCTGATGGTGGCGAGGTCGCTGTCGCTGAGGTGCCGCCACTGGGCTATGCACTGGCGCTACTCAAGGGGGTCTACATTTTGGCTGAGAATAGCTCTGGCTTGGTGGTGGTCGACATGCATGCGGCACACGAGCGCTTGGTTTACGAGCGACTCAAGGCGGCGCGGACAGCGGGGCAGGTGCCCAGCCAATCGCTGTTGCCGCCAGTGAGCTTGCGTTGCACTCAGGCCGAGGCCGACATCGCTGAAAGCCATGCTGAAGAGCTCGGTAGCGCCGGATTGCAGCTGTCTCGTGCCAGCGAGGATGCCGTGCTAGTACGCGCGGTGCCAGCAGCTCTCGGGCAGGTAGATGCCGCTGCCCTAGCACAGGATGTACTCGCTGACTTGGTAGCGGTGGGGGCGAGCGATCGCCTGCAACGCCTCGGCGATGAACTGTTGTCTGCCATGGCCTGTCGGGCGGCAGTGCGAGCCAATGATCAGCTGAGTCTGGCTGAAATGAATGCTCTGTTGCGGGCGATGGAGCGCACTGAGCGCAGTGGGCAGTGCAACCACGGGCGACCGACTTGGCTCGAATATCCTCTCTGCGATTTGGATCGACAATTTCTGCGCGGTCGATGACTCAGCGCACACAGTTGCCCGTGCTGTGTCTGGCTGGTGCCACCGCTACCGGCAAGACAGCGCTATCACTCGCCTTGGCTGAAAGTTTTCCCTGTGAATTGATCAGTGTTGACTCGGCCATGGTGTATTGCGGTATGGACATTGGCACTGCCAAGCCATCAGCCGTGGTGCGTTCGCGCATCGCACATCACCTCATCGATGTCCGCACACCCGACGAAGCCTATTCTGCCGGGGACTTTTGCCGCGACTCACAACAGCTGATCGAAGCGATCCACCGCCGTGGCCGCCTGCCGCTGCTAGTGGGTGGTAGCATGCTCTATTTCCATGCTCTGCTGGAGGGCTTGGATGAGTTGCCACCCGCCAATTTGGCTTTGCGTCGCCGTATTGAGGGCATAGCACAGCGCCATGGTTGGCCAGCGTTGCACCGCCGCTTGCTGGCGGTAGACCCACAGACGGCAGAGCAGTTGCACCCCAACCATAGCCAGCGCCTGCAACGGGCGCTAGAGTTATATCTGCTGACTGGATGTCCTCCCAGTGCTTTGCGCGGACATCGTGTCGGACTGGCGGCACGCTATCCACTACTCAAGCTGATGTTGTCTGCAGAGGATCGAGTAGCGCACTATCGGAGTATGGAGCTACGCCTACGTGACATGCTGTCCGCAGGTCTCGTTGGGGAGACCCGAGAGCTGTGGCACAGCGGGGTATTGCGAGAAGGGTCGACGGCGGGGCGTATCGTCGGTTACCGCCAAGTTTTGGAATTGCTGGCGGGGCGGATTGGCGAGCGTGAATTGTTGCCATTGATACTGATGGCAACCAAGCGCTTAGCTCGCCGTCAGCGAGCCTGGGCTCGCCGCTGGCATGGCTGGTTGCCGCTGGTTGCTGATGGCAATGCCACGGCAGGTTGTGGTTTGGTTGACCGCTGGTTAGTTGACGGCGGTTGGCAGTGAATAGTAGCGCCATGACTCACTTGTTGAATATATACCAGTGTGGTGTAGAATAGTTGTATTAGGTGGGGGGCAGAGGATTGTTGCAATTCCTAATGCTTTGAGTGCGTGTTGCAAACGTTGGCAAACGTTGCAAAAAAATAGACAGACTCATTGTGATGATGGACTAAAAATAGCAGGTGCTATTGCTATACGGTGACGTAGGCAATCCTGATACAAATAATTCTCACCTAAAAACACAAAAAATAACGATTCCACGAACGAGGACGGGTGCTCTAGACCCGTAGAGATAACATGCAAGACCCATTTATTAATATGTTGCGCCGTGACAAGGTGGCAGTATCGATCCATCTGATTGATGGCACTAAGTTACAAGGTGTCATTGAAGCCTTTGACCGTGCGGTGATTTTGTTGTGCAATGCTAATGCCAATGCCGCTGAGAACACAGCGGTAGCGACTGATGAATCAGAGGGCGAGGGTGAAGCAGGGGGAGGCAAGCAGCTACAGATGGTCTATAAGCAGGGCATCATGTCTATCGAACCCAATGTGGCGGTGCACTTTGAGGTGCCTTATGGCGGCGGAGTCCGTGGCTGGCAGGGGGGCAGTGGCGACAACGGCGAGCAGAATCAGGGTAACTACGGTGGCGGCGGCGGTGGCGGTGGTCAGCGGCGCGATTTCTATGGTAACCGCCGCAGTGGCGGCGGTGGCGGTGGTGGTGGCTATGGCGGCGGCGGAGGAGGCTATCGCCGCCAAGGTGGCTCAGGTGGTGGACCGCGCCGCGGAGGACCGCCGTCGCGCGGTGGCGGCGGTGGTCGCTATCAGGGGCAGTCCGGTAACCGTGATGATGGCTATGCCCCTAGCTACGATGATGGCTGAGTAGATGCAACTGTTGTGTGTTGTGTAGGGTCAAATAGGCTTGAGTTGCGCTGATGCCAGTAGTTTTGGTCAGCGCCATCATTAGCTCTGCTTTTTGAACGACCCGCCGCTGGTCGGCGGGCATTACTTGTGCTGTTTGGGGTAGACCCTGGCCAGCGGACAGAGTTTGAGTCGCTGGCGCAGGCTCTTGGTAGCCAGCTTGTTGGTCATGTGCAGTGTCCACGTGCCCCGCGTTGGCCGCAGGTGTTATTAGGTCGGGGCAAAATAGAGGAAATTCACAGTGCCGTGCGTGTTGCCCGAGCTGATTTTCTATTGGTCGATGCTGATCTCAGTGCCTCACAAGAGCGGCACCTAGAGCGTAGCTGCGAGTGTCGCACAATCAGCCGTACTGGATTAATTCTTGAATTGTTTGCCAGTCGGGCACAGTCTCGGGAGGGGATATTACAGGTGGAGTTGGCTCAGATGGAGCACCTGTATACCCGTTTAGTGGGCGGCTGGCATCATTTGGAGCGCCAGCGCGGTGGCATTGGCCTGCGCGCTGGGCCTGGCGAGAGCCAGTTAGAGAGCGACCGCCGCCAAGTAGGAGATCGTATCCGCCGCCTGCGCCGACAGCTGGTTAGGCTAAGACTACAGCGTCGCCTGCGCCGCCGGGTGCGTAGTCGACGCGGCGAGTTGCCTATCATTGCGTTGGTCGGCTATACCAACGCTGGTAAGTCGAGCTGTTTCAACCGCCTGTGCAATGCGGCCTCGTTGGTTGCTCAGCGACCCTTTGCCACCTTGGATCCAACGGTGCGCCGCCTGCGCTTGCCTGGTGGCACTGAGGCGCTAGCCAGTGACACGGTCGGCTTCATCCGCGCTCTGCCACACTCGTTGATAGACGCATTTCGCGCCACTTTGGAGGAACTCCGTTCGGCCACCTTGTTGCTCCATGTCATCGATGCCAGTCAAGGCTATGCCGATCGTCAGCGTCATGCGGTGCAGGAAGTGCTTGCGGAGATCGATGCTGATCACTTGCCCTGTATTGAGGTGATGAACAAGATTGATTGCCTGCCGAGTGCTGCGCCGCGCATTGCACGCGATGCCGAGGGGCGACCTCGGCAGGTGTGGTTATCTGCAACTACGGGTGTGGGACTGGAGTTGCTGAGCGAGGCACTGGCCGAGTCGTTGGTGGGGATTCCGCGCCGCTGTCGGCTGTGGCTAGCTCCGGCGGCTGGGGCGTTGCGCGCACAGTTATATAGCCGCGGCGTGGTATTGGCCGAAGAGAGTTTTAGCGATGGCCGCATGCGTTTAGATGTGCGATTGCCAGAGCGGGAATGGCGAGACCTACGCCGCCGCGCCGCCGCTTTTTGTTAGAATGGTGATTCCAGTGTCCACCCACTCCTCACCATGAATTGGAACCGCCCATCTGACAGCGACGAATCCGATCGCCAATCTTGGGGTGGTGATCGTAATTCTGGCTCCAATAATATTGATGACACACTGAGTCAGGCACTCAAATTTGGCAACCAATTGTTCGGTGGTGGCTCGTCGTTCAATCCGCGTTCCTTATTGGTTGGATTAGTAGTATTGGCAGCCATTTGGGGGGCATTGGGGTTTTATCAACTAAATGAGCAAGAGCGTGCTGTGGTCTTGCGCCTCGGTCGCTTTCACGCCTTGGTGCAGCCTGGTCTGCGTTGGCGCATGCCAGTGGTGGATCGACTCTATAAAGTCAATGTTACCAAGGTGTATTCAGAATCCTACGACGGGCATATGCTCACCAAGGATGAGAATATTGTTGATGTTCGCATCACTTTTCAATACCGGGTGATCGACCCAGAGAATTATGTGTTGAAGGTCCGCAATCCAATTGGCAGCATGCGTTTAGCAGCGGAAAGCGCATTGCGGCATGTGGTCGGCGGCTCCGTCATCGACCATGTCATCACCCTCGGCAGAGAGCAGGTGGGCTTCGATGTGCGGCAGCGGATGCAGCGTTATTTAGATCGCTATGGCACGGGTATTTCCCTATTGCAGGTAAATATTAACGAGGCTTCCCCCCCCCAAGCGGTCAAGGAAGCTTTTGATGATGTTAACAAAGCATTAGAAGATGAGGCACGCTACATCAACGAGGCCGAGGCCTACGCCAATGAAGTGGTGCCGCGTGCACGCGGGGTCGCCAAACGCATCCTTGAGGAGTCTTATGCCTATCGTGATGAGGTGATCGCTCGCTCTGAGGGGGAGTCCTCGCGCTTTAGTCAATTGCTCGCTGTCTACCGCCAGTCGCCTGCCGTCACTCGCAAGCGCATGCATTTAGATGCCGTGGAAGAGGTGATGGGCAACATTTCCAAGGTGGTTGTCGATGTAAATGAGGGCAGTAACCTGTTCTATTTGCCTCTGGATCGCTTGCTCAAAAGGTCTGGCGACCTAGCACCAGTGACGGCGGGGGATGCTGAACGCCTGCGTCAGGAGACGGAGCAACTGATCGAACAACAACAGTCAGCTCCTCGTCGTCGCTCGGGACGGACTCGCTGATGATCAGTCGGTTGCAAGTGTTGCTGGGCGGGTTGCTCGTCGTGCTATTTCTCATCAGCAATACGCTATTTATCGTGCGTGAAACGGAGCGTGCGGTGATGTTACGTTTCGGAGAATTGATTCGCGATGATGTCGCTCCAGGGCTACATTTTAAAACGCCTTTCGTCCACGGGGTGCGTAAATTTGATGGCCGTTTGCTCATCTTGGATTCGCGTCCAGAGCGATTTCTCACCCAAGAGAAGAAATTTCTAGAGGTGGATTCCTATGCTACTTGGCGCATCAGTGATGTTGCGCTGTACTACAAGGCTACCAATGGCGAAGAGCTGCGAGCCCAGGAGCTCCTCTCGCAACGGATCAATAATGGTCTGCGCAATCAGTTTGGCGAGCGCTCCATGGTGGATGTGGTGTCTGGCGAGCGCGACGAACTGATCACCGACCTGCTGTTGCGGCTCAAGCAGCAAGTGCACGTGGAATTGGGTGTCAATCTGGTTGCGGTGCGCATCAAGCGCATTGATTTGCCCGATGATGTCAGCGATTCCGTGTACCGGCGCATGCGGGCAGAGCGTGAGCGCGAGGCGCGCGAACACCGCTCTAAGGGGCGCGAGTTGGCTGAGGGCATCCGCGCCGTAGCGGATAGGGAAAAAATTGTGATTACCGCTGAGGCTTATCGTGAATCTGAAAAAGTGCGCGGTCAAGGCGATGCCAAGGCGGCGACAATTTATGCAGATGCCTACGCGCAAGATCGTGAGTTCTACGCATTTACTCGCAGTCTCATCGCCTATCGCAAGTCCTTCTCGGATTCGGGGGACTTGTTCCTCATATCACCAGATAGCGATTTTTTTCGCTACCTGAATCAGGCGAGCGGTCAGCCGTCTCGCTGAGTGTCGTCCTGCGGCGCAACCGCCATGCATGTGGATGACATCTGGCGCCTGCCTGAGGGTGTCGTCGAACTGTTGCCGCCCCAGGCCTTTCAGCTGGAGGAATTGCGCCGCCGCATCTTGGATTTATGTGCAGCTCATGGCTATGAGTTGGTTGCCCCTCCGCTGTTGGAGCGAGCTCCGTCGCTATTGGTTGGTGCGGGGGAAGATCTCGCTGGGCTGACTTTTCGCACGGGTGATGGTGCACTGGCAGTGCGTTCCGACATTACGCCGCAGACAGCGCGTATCGACGCACACAGTCGCCTGTGTGAGGGCGCTCAACGACTGTGCTATGCGGGTTCGGTATTGCACACTCGATCGCGTCATCCACTGGCCGCACGCGAGTTGCATCAGCTCGGTGCCGAGATCTATGGTGTTGAGGCCGTGGCAGCAGATGCTGAATTGCTGTTGTTGATGTCGGAGCTGCTGCACTTGGCGGGCATCGCTGAGCCTCGTCTGGATTTGGGACATGCTGGAGTCTACCGGGCTTTGGCAGTAGCGACCGGGCTAGGGGAAGTGGCTGAGCGCCGTCTCTTTGATGCGATTGAGCGCAAGGCTTTGGATGAGGCGCACACCGTGCTGGGTGGCGATATCGACCCGCAGTTGCGCCAGATGTTGTTGACCCTGCCGTCGTTGCGCGGGCGTGGTGATGTACTGGATCGCGCTGAGCGTTGCCTGGATGGGGCACCGTCGGCGGCGCTGTCGGCTTTGGCCGAGTTGCGAGAGTTGCTAGTGGCTCTGGAGGCAGTGGGGGTGCCAGAAGTCCCCTATTTAGATCTCGGTGAGTTGCGGGGCTATCGTTACCACACTGGCTTGCTATTTGCTGCCTATGCTGACGGTTGCGGTCAAGTGGTGGCGCACGGTGGGCGCTGTGATGGTATTGGTGCTGCCTACGGTCGCTCGCGACCAGCCACTGGCTTCAGCGTTGACCTAGGCTGTCTGCTGGCCTTGTGCCCCGAGCCACCGACACCGCCCACAGCGATTTTTGCTCCGCCACCAGTCGGGGGGCAACAGGCTATTTGGCGGCAACAACTGTCCCGCTTGCGAATTTCTGGAGAGTGTGTGGTAACGGCGTTGCCCGGGGAGTCTGCGCCTGTGTTCTGCGACCGCTTGCTCAAGGCTCCTCAGACAGAGGGCGGTGAGTGGCGTGTGGAGCCGCTGGTGTCATGAGCCGTTTTGTCGTTGTGCTCGGCTTGCAATGGGGCGATGAGGGTAAGGGTAAGCTGATCGACCATATCACTGATGAGCGGGTGATGGCCGTGGTGCGTTTCCAAGGTGGTCACAATGCTGGCCACACTTTGGTGGTGGAAGGCAAGCGCATGGTGTTGCACCTGATCCCCTCGGGCATTCTGCATCCCGGGGTGCGCGGTTTGATCGGTAGCGGAGTCGTCGTGTCGCCGATGGCGCTCGGTGCAGACATACACACACTGGCGGAGAACGGTGTGGTCGACGTCCACGAGCGGCTATGCATCAGTCCTGCATGCCCACTGCTGTTACCCTCGCACGAGGCGCTTGATCAGGCGCGAGAGCGACGTGGCAGTGGCGGCAATGTGGCAATTGGCACGACGGGTCTGGGCATCGGGCCAGCCTATGAAGATCGTGCGGCTCGCCGGGTTCTGCGCATCGGCGAGCTGCGCGACCCGGTGCGCTTTCGTAGCCAGCTCAGCCAGCTGATGGATTACCACAATTTCCTGCTGTCATCCTATTACCATGCCCCGACGCTGGACATTGACGAGGTGACTGATCATTGCTTGGCGCAGCGCGAGTGGTTGCTGCCGCTACTAAGCGATGTATCTCAGGCATTGGTCGAATTGCGCGCTCAGGGTGCCGGAGTATTGTTCGAGGGTGCACAGGGAGCCTTGCTCGATCTAGATCATGGAACCTATCCCTATGTGACATCCTCCAGTGTGACGGCGGGCAATGCGGCCAGCGGTAGCGGCTGTGGTCCGCGCCATATGGATGCAGTCATCGGGGTGGTCAAGGCCTACGCCACGCGGGTGGGAGACGGCCCTTTTGCAACTGAATTGGTTGCTGACAGCCCGGTGGGTCGCCACTTATTCGAGCGTGGCACAGAATATGGAGCCACGACTGGGCGCCGTCGGCGTTGCGGCTGGCTAGATTTAGTGGCGTTGCGCCGTGCAGTGCAGATCAATTCTGTGGACGGTTTGGCGCTGACCAAGCTGGACGTACTCGACGGCTTGTCCTCACTACAATTGGGTGTTGCTTATGAAGGCACTGATGACGATGTCAATGCTACACCACAGCCAGTGTATGAAGAATGGCCGGGTTGGGAAGAGGGTGCCGTGGCCAAGGCGCAGAGTGCGGCGGAATTACCATTGGCAGCTCGTCGTTACCTGCAGCGTATTGAGGAGTTTGTCGGTGTACCCATCGAGCTGATTTCAACTGGCCCAGAGCGAGGGCAGTGCCTGATCGAACGCCACCCCTTTGCCACGGACTGAGGACGACTGTGGTGCCCAGGAGAGGACTTGAACCTCCACGACCTTGCGGTCACTGGCACCTGAAGCCAGCGTGTCTACCAATTTCACCACCTGGGCAACAGTGGCTACTCTAAGGAATGACGATACTGATGTCAATGGGAAATGCGGTGCTAGCGGCCACTGAGCGCCGCCGCTCGTTACTTGCTCAGCTGCCCAAAGATGCCCTGCTGGTGTTGCCCGCTGCCACTCCGAGTGCGCGCACGGGTGACACCTTACACCCGTTTCGCCAGCACAGTGATTTTCTTTACCTGAGCGGTTTTGAACAGCCTGATGCGGTGCTGGTGCTGGCACCTGCCGCCGCTGGTGGCGCGGGGGAGTCGATCTTGTTCTGCTGTCCTCGGGATGCAGCTCGCGAGCGCTGGGAAGGTATTGCACCAGGTACGGAGGAAGGGGTTGCTGACTATGGCTTTGATCGTGCCTTTCCATTGTCTGAGCTAGAACTGCGTATGCCGCGCCTAATGCGCGGGCGGGGCATGCTCTATGCGCCATTGGATGCTCCAAGTGCCTTTGCCGAGCGCCTCAGGCGCTGGCGTGGGGTGTCGTTGTCCGCAGTGCGCGATGGGGTGTCAGCGCCCACAGGGATTATGGATAGCTCGGTTTTGCTACATGAGATGCGCCTGATCAAAGATGCCCAAGAATTGTCATCAATGCGGCGCGCAGGAGAAATCTCCGCTGCCGCCCACCGTCAGTTGATGCGCTGTTGCCGCCCCGGCTTGTATGAGTATCAGCTGGAAGCCGAGTTTCGCTATACCTGCGCTCAGCGCGGTGCGCGCCACTTGGCCTATGACAGCATCATTGCCGCAGGCAACAATGCCTGCGTATTGCACTACACCGCCAATGACCAGCGCCTTGAGGCAGGGCAGTTGCTACTGGTGGATGCCGGTTGTGAGATGGCGGGCTACGCCTCTGATATCACGCGTACTTTCCCGGTGGATGGCCGCTTTAGCGCTGAGCAGCGCGCCCTGCACGATGTGGTGGGCGCCGCTTGGTGTGCGGCATTGGCAGCGGTGGCAGCGGGTCGTAGTTGGCAAGCGCCCCACGAGGCGGCGGTGCGTGAACTGTGTAGTGGCCTGGTGGATTTGGGCTTGCTGTCAGGGGCTGTAGATGGCCTGATTGAAAGTGCTGCCTACCGGCGCTTTTACATGCACCGAACCAGTCATTGGTTAGGTTTGGATGTGCATGATGTCGGGTCTTACAAAGTGGCTGGCCGTTGGCGTGAACTGCAGGTTGGCATGACTTTTACCATTGAGCCTGGCTTGTATATAGAGGCTGGAGATGAGAGCGTAGATGAGCGCTGGCGCGGTATTGGCGTGCGCATAGAAGACGATGTGCTGGTCACCGAGCAGGGTGCCGAGATATTGAACGCCGACATCCCGCGCACGGCACAAGAGATTGAAGATTTCATGGCTGCCGCCAAGGGGGGAGACAGCACGGTCAATGGCTGAGCGCTTTGATATAGCCATTGTCGGCGGTGGCTTATCTGCCGCTAGCTGCGCATGGGCACTGGCCTGTAGCGAACTGCCGCTAAGCGTTGCTCTGCTCGCCCCCGACCCACCACCAGCGCTGCCAGCGGTCGATTTCAATGCGCCATCTATCGCCCTGTCGCATCGCAGTGTCAGGAGTTATGAGCAGTTGAATATATGGGGCACATTGGCAGCTGATGTAGCGGCGATTGAGCGGGTACATGTCTCTAGGCAAGGCGCGTTCGGCGCGGTGACAATGGATGCCCACAGTGAAGGTTGGGCATCACTAGGTCAGGTGGTCGAGAGCCAGCGCTTGCAATTCAGTCTATGGCAGAGATTGGCGGATTCCTCAGTGGCATTGCTGGACTCAGTGCGGGTTGAGGAGTGCCGTGTGCAACGCACGGGCATAGAATTGTCATTGACGGAGTCGGAGAGTAGCTCGCGTCGCCTGTGCGCGGGTTTGGTGATCGCCGCCGACGGCGCGCAATCGCCACTGGCAGCGCAACTGGGCATGGCACGTCGCCACCGCGACTATGGGCACAGTGCGCTACTGTGCAATGTCATCATCTCAGGGCTTAAATTCGGTACGGCTTGGGAGCGCTTCACCGCCACTGGCTCAGTTGCACTACTACCGCTGTCCCCGCCCGATGACGGTGCCCAGCGCATGTTGCTGGTAGCGGTGGTACCAACGGCACATTGCGAGGAGTTGGCAGCACTGGATGACAGTGACTTGGGATTGTGGCTCAACCGTGTGATGGGCGCGCGCGGTCTGTGTCTACGGCGGGTCGGTAGCCGCCGCCATCGCCCGTTGATAGAGCGGATCTCCGCTGAGCAGTGGCGACCGGGCATCTTACTGATCGGCGATGCTGCCCACACGTTACACCCGGTTGCCGCTCAGGGTTTTAATCTCGTGCTACGTGACATAATGGCCTGGGTACAGCAGCTGGGGCAGGCAGTGGCCGTTGGCGAAACTCCGGGATCTGCGGCGGTGTTGTCGCGCTACGAGAAATCGCGCTACGCCGACCAGCGTTGGGTGCGCTCGCTGAGCGCTGGTTTACATTATTGGTTGATTGATCAGCGCCTGCCAGCACCGTTGCTCGGGGCAGGTCTCGCCGCACTGGAGTTGACGGCACCGTTGAAATCGAGATTTTTGCGCCGTGCCTCCGGATTTTGAGATCGCCATTATCGGCGGAGGCACCGTGGGTAGCACACTGGCTCAGCTACTTGCCGCTGCGCCGCTACACATCGCGTTGATAGAGGCGCGTTCGGGGGTGCCAGAGCCGGTGCGGGTGGGTGAGTGCAGCTCAGTGGGAGATTTCTCGGCGCGCACGGCGGCGCTGAGCCCAGCCTCAGGTGCTCTACTGAAGCAAATCGGCGCTTGGCAGCTCTTGCCGCCCTCAGAGATCTGTGCTTACGAGCAGATGCAAGTGTGGGATGCCGATGGCACAGGAAGCATCGGCTTTGAGGCGGCCGAGTTGTCCATGGATGGCGATCCGCTGGGTTGGATTGTTGAGCATAACCGCCTTGAGTGGGCGCTAGCGCAGCGCTGTGCAAAGCAGAGCAGCTTGCACATCCTACATGGCTCTCCCCTCTGTGCACTAGAGCGATCTGGGCGCCACAGCTCGGATGATGAGGCCATGCGGTTGGAGTTGGAGGATGGGAGCCACCTCAGCGCTCGTTTGGTCATTGCAGCCGATGGAGGTCGCTCGGTGGCGCGCCGCTTGATGGGCATTGACAGCGCAGTATGGGATTGCCAGCAGCGTGCGATCGTGGCAGTGGTTGAGACCGAGAATTCGCACCGGCACACGGCCTGGCAACGCTTCACCGAGGATGGCCCCTTAGCTTTGCTACCGTTGGCGGGTGGCGATGGGCACTTCAGTTCGGTGGTATGGTCGGTGGACAGCGCAGTGGTGCAGCACTTGCTGGATTTAGATGACAGTGCTTTTAGCGCCGCATTGGCACTGGGTTGCGAGCGTTGTTTGGGTGCAGTGCGCACGGTCGGGAAGCGCTTTTCCTTTGCGCTCAGTCAGCACCATGCCCGAGATTACGCTCGACCTGGCTTTGCGCTGATCGGCGATGCGGTACGCACGGTACACCCACTGGCTGGGCAGGGACTTAATTTGGGCTTGTTGGATGCTGCTGTGCTGGCCGAAGAACTATTGCGTTGGCAGCGCTTGGGCGGGACGATGGGGGAGATTGAGCCACTACTGCGATACCAGCGTCGCCGTCGCGAGCACAATTTAGCGATGTTAGGGGCGATGGCCGGATTGCAGCAGCTGTTCAGTGCTCGCCACCCCCTGCTACGCCTAGTACGCAACGAGGGCTTACGCTGGGTCGATCAGGCTCCTAGGCTAAAACGATTTTTCGCGCGTCGGGCGATGGGGGTTTAGCGTCTCCGTACTGTTGCAGTACCCATTTGCGTCATCCTGCCATCCTGAGTGTGCCAGAGGCGAGCCAATGGACAAGCGTACCCAACCTGCGCGTCCGTGCTTGAGAGTACACATAGGTTGCTGTCCGCCTGTCGCGCTGGGGTGATTGTAGAGCGGCATTGAACGGCATCTCAACCCCCGCGTGGACGTATGAACAGTCCCTCGCCGCGTGCGGTGAGAGTGTCGCCGTTGCGAATTTCGCCTTCGACATAGGCTTTGCGACCCTCGGTGCGCACTAGCTGGGCACTGAATTGTAAATCTTGACCCTGTGGTGTCGGAGCCAGATAATCCACCGATAGCCGTGCTGTGAAGCCGCTGTGCCCGCCTGCCATCGCCGCCATGCTCAGTAGCTCGTCAAACATCGCCGCAATCAGCCCGCCGTGGGCACAGCCGGGCGGGCCGGTTTGGCAGGCCGGAAAGCGTCCACTGCCGTAGGAGCGCCCTCCCTTCGCCAATTTAAAGACAAAACGTGGGGAGACTGGGTTGCAGCGTCCTTGAATCGGGCTGTAAGGCATCGCCCGCACCAGATCACCGTCATTCTCCATAGTGGGGCCATGCCACGGCGGGGGCACGGAGTGACCGTCCAGCGTGAACTGAGCCAACTTGCCTGTGTAGCGGTGTGGCGCAAGCGCTACAGCAGCCTGTTCACTCAACTGTCGGGCGCGCTCTATGACCTCGGTCGGTGCGGTGCTGCACCGCACTTCTTCATTGAGTGCGCTAACTGACTCAGACAGTGCTTCCAGCACCTCCAGTCGTTCATCGCTAGTTAGCTCTGTCTCCACCATGTCAATCTGTACTCCTTAAAATGCTTGCGGATCGTGACCCGAGGGTTGTTCGCTACGGTTTTAGTTTCGCAGGCTGATTATCGGCCAACCCCGGCGCCGTGCCACACGTGCTAGTCGTTGCTCTGGATCCACCGCTACTGGTGTGTCGGCAGCTGTTAGCAACGGGAGATCGCTGGCAGAATCACTATAGGCGAAACAGCGACTTAGCAACAGCCTTCGCCGTCTGAGCCAGCGATTGAGTCGCCGTACTTTACCGGTGCCGATGCAGGGCTCCAGCGGCGATAATCCATTGAAGTGATCGGCACACAGCGCGAATTCGGTGGCGATCAGGTGGGGCACCCCCAGCCTAGCGGCGATGGGCGCAGTCAGGAAGCGGTTGGTGGCAGTGGCGATGATGAGCAGGTGCCCTTGGTGGCGGTGCTGGGCGATTAAGTCCCAACTACCGGGTGCGATGAGGGGGAAGATGCATTCGGCTAGGAATCGTTGGCGCCAGGGTAGCCAAGCGCTGAGTGGGCGGGTACTCAGTGTTTCTACGCTGAAGCGCAGGTAGAGGCGAGCATTGAGCCGGTGTTGTCGGTAATCCTCAAAGAAAGCCGCATTGCGTGCACGCCACCGGTCATCCACCAAATCGTGCTCGGCCAAGAACTCCCCCCACAGGAAATCGCTGTCACCAGCCAGTAGCGTGTTGTCCAAGTCAAAGACGGCGATTGTCTGCATGGGATTAGTGGTGGGCTAGAATGGCGACCATCATAATAGAGCCGTGCTAGATGGATGATAGTGGAACTGGTGGGATGAGTGTGATCGATGGGCGTGGGTTGCGGGCGAATGTGGCAGCAGTGATCGCCGATGGCCATGGGCGAGTGTTGCTCTGCCGCCGCCGCGATCGCCGCGCTG
>JABABF010000203.1 GCA_014238345.1 Gammaproteobacteria bacterium | reverse complement strand
TACTTCGATTGGACAGTACGTAGGCCAAACCCCAGCGACACCACATTGGATCTCGACCAGACATTCACCCTCAGCACAACGGTAGAGAATGAGGGCACCGGGCAAGCCGGGGCGACCACCCTGCGTTTTTATTGGTCCGAAGATACGATCATTTCAACTGCTGACACGCCGCTGTGTACAGCGGGGGTGTCGGTACCCGCCCTCGCCGCTGGCAGTGGCAGCAGCCTCAGCCAAGACTGCATGGTGCCGCCATCGCAGACCCCAGAAGCCACCTATTATGTGGGCGCTTGCGTAGCTACTGTGGTGGGTGAACACAATACCGCTAACAACTGCTCTCTCTCGAATTTTGTGGGTATCATCTCCTTCGATTTGTCAGTAGATACGCCAAGCGTCGGCGACACCACATTGGATCTCGACCAAACATTCACCATCAGCGCAACGGTACGGAATAGGGGCAACGTGCAAGCCGGAGCGACCACCCTGCGTTTTTATTGGTCCGAGGACACGAGTATTACCACGACTGATAGTGCCTTGTGTACAGCGGGGCTGTCGGTACCCGCCCTCGCCGCTGCAGCCAATAGTGGCAGCCTCAGCCAAGACTGCACGGTGCCGCCATCGCAGACCCCAGAAGCCACCTATTATGTGGGCGCTTGCGTAGCTACTGTGGTGGGTGAATCCAATGCCGCTAACAACTGCTCTGGCGGAGTGGCTGTGACGCTCAACAGCGCCGATTGGATTGTGAGCCAGCCCAGTGTCGACGATAACACGGTGGATTCCGACGCGACCATCACCCTTGATGCAACAGTACAGAATACCGGCACGGCGGCGGCCTCTGCGACCACCTTGCGGTTCTATTGGTCGGATGATTCGAGTATTACAACGACTGATACGCCGCTGTGCACAGCTGGCATTGCGGTGCCCGCCCTCGCCGCTGCAGCCAATAGTGGCAGCCTCAGCCAATCCTGCCCAATCCCGACCGCGCAGACCATTGGAGCCACCTATTATGTGGGCGCTTGCGTGGCCACTTCAGCCGAAGAATTAAATGCAGAAAACAACTGCTCTGACGGGGTTGCCGTGAGCATCAACACCTTCGATTGGACAGTACGCCAACCAAGCGTCGACGACACCACATTGGGTTCCGACCAGACATTCACCATCAGCACCATGGTAGAGAATGAGGGCGCCGAGCCAGCCGGGGCGACCACCCTGCGTTTTTATTGGTCCGAGGATGCGAGCATTTCGACTACTGATAGCGCCTTGTGTACAGCGGGGGTGGCGGTAGCCGCCCTCGCTGCTGGTGGCAATAGCAGCAGCCTCAGCCAAGACTGCACGGTGCCAGCATCACAGACCATCGGAGCCACCTATTATGTGGGCGCTTGCGTGGCTACGGTGCTCGGTGAATTCAATGCCACTAACAACTGCTCTGACGGGGTTTCCGTGAGCATCAACACCTTCGAT
>JABABF010000202.1 GCA_014238345.1 Gammaproteobacteria bacterium | reverse complement strand
CGAGGTGGACACCGTGGAGCGTTGCTCTGGCCACAACGGCACCTATGCGGTGCGCGCTGAGACGCGGGACTTGGCAATGAAAATCACCGCTCCAGTGCTCCGCGCAGCGCGTGCCAAAGATGACGATGGCGGCTACGATGAATACACCAGTGACTGCCCGTTGGCCGCCGACCATATCGTCGATGCGCTGGAGCCGGGCACCGAGCGCGAAGCCCCCCATCCAATTAGTCTGTTGCGCCGCGCCTATGCCATCTGAGCTGGGAGGGGGCATATGAGCATGGATGTGGGTAGTGGCCCCACCATCACCCTAGCTGATTTGTGGCCGCTGGAGCTGTATGAAGAGCGCCGCCAAGAATTCCGCCAACAGGCGATGGCGGCGCGTGGAATGCGGCGTATCGCACTCGGGAATCACCTCAGCTTGCTGTGTGAGAATCGCCTGACCATCTTCTACCAAATCATGGAGATGTTGCGTTCAGAGAAGGTCATCAATAAAGCCGCTCGCCAACACGAGCTGGACTGCTACAACCCGCTGATCAGCGATGCCAATAACCTGCGGGCGACACTGCTAATCGAATACGCCGATAGTGCCGAGCGCGATGTGCAGCTGCGAGCGCTACACGAGATTGAGCGCCACCTGTGGCTGCGCATCGGCGAGTGCGAGCCCGTCTACGCCATCGCCAATGAAGATCAATCCTACGCTGGTGACCCGCACAAAACTTCGGCGGTACACTATCTGCGCTACCCGCTGTCGGCGGCCATGTCTGAGGTGGCCGACGGGGACACTGCCTGGTGCTTTGGTGCGGATCATCTGCACTATGTTGCTCAGACTGGCGCATTGCCTGAGGCGACGCGTAGCGCCCTGCAAGCCGACCGACACTAATAGAGCCGCTGATGCCCCACACCCTCAACCGCCAATGGCTACTGGCCGAACGACCGCAAGGCGAGGTCGGCCTCCATCATTTTGAGTACTGCGAGGCGGCGGTGCCGGAGCCGGATGCCGGGCAGCTGTTGGTGCAGACCCTGTATTTCAGCCTTGACCCGGCGATGCGTCCGTGGATGGACGATATGCCCTCCTACCTGCCACCCGCAGCGCTCGGCGAGCCGATGCGGGCGGCGGCGCTGGGGCGGGTGATCAAAGCCAGTCCGGAGCTGCCCGAATACCCCGCGGGCAGTTTGGTGCAGGGGCTGTTCAGCTGGCAGGACTATGTCATCTGTGACCCGCTGAGTTTGACGGCTCCCGCGCCCGTACCCACCGATGTGCCACTGGAAGTCGCGCTGGGGGTGTTGGGCGGCACGGGCATCACCGCTTGGGTAGGCATGTCGGCACTGGGGAACCCCGTGGCCAACGAAGTGGTGCTGGTCTCAGCTGCCGCT
>JABABF010000201.1 GCA_014238345.1 Gammaproteobacteria bacterium | reverse complement strand
TTATAACCCTTTACTGCAAGCCCGCCATGCGGCAATTGGCACCACCGTCCACACCCAGGGACTGGCCAGTAATAAAGGAGGCGCGCTCAGAGCACAGCCAAGCCACTGCATCGGCTAACTCCTCCGGATCGCCCATGCGGAGCATCGCTGCATTGCTGACAAGAGAGCGCTCCAATTCTGGTTTGCCCTCTATATAGCGAGCCACTCCCTCGGTGCGCGTAACCCCCGGGTTGATACAGTTGACGCGCACCCCAAAGCGCGCGTACTCCCCGGCCGCTGAGCGCGTCAAACTGTTAACCCCCGCCTTGAAGGCCGCGTAGGGGGAACCGAAGGGTACCGGGTGGACACTGGCGCGCGAGCCGATATTAACAATGGCCCCCGCACCCGCTTCGCGCATCACCGCCAACTCATATTTGAGACACAGAAAGACTCCCTCTAAGCAGATGTTGGCGCCACGGTGAAAATGCTCCATATCGTATTTTTCTAGCAGGGTATCGCCGCGGACAAACGCCGCATTGTTGGAAGCAATATGTAGCCCCCCGAAATGCTCCACCGCCGCCGCCACCATCGCTTCTACCTGCGCCTCATCGCCAACATCGGTGGCGATGAAATGCGCCTCGCCACCAGCGCCTTTGATTTCATCGACAGTGCGCTGACCGGCCTCCTCATTGAAGTCAGCCACCACCACTTTGGCTCCCTCAGCAGCAAACTTCAAGCAAGTGGCGCGACCAATACCATTGCCGCCACCAGTAACAATACCCACTTTCCCATCTAATAATGTTGTAGTCATCGTCTTTGTCCTAAGTAAAGGGTTGCGTTGCAGAGCATCATTCTAAACTCTCGCCACCCTAAGGGGACCGGGCAGCCTCCCCGCACAGAATGCTTGACAATCGCTAATTCTTGACAATTGCCAATGCTTGACAATCACTCATAAAGGTTTTATTATTGCTGGCTAATTCATGGTCTTGACCATGTGAGTGTGGCAGCTAAAGAAGGCAATTCGCTATACGAATCATTCAATGATTCCTAATAGAAATGGCGATAGTCTCCAAAGCCAGCCAAACTAAACTTGATCGCACAGATCATCATCCAAATACTGTTCAAAGAGGGGTTCCGATGAACACTAGCCGATATTACTCACTTAGCTTGGCCGCTCTGGCTTTTGCTTTTGCCACTCTGATAGCAACGCCCGTGCCCAGCATGGCGCAAGCGCTCGAAGAGGTGGTGGTCACCGCACAGAAGAAGGAAGAAAACCTTCAGGATGTGCCGATCAGCATCGCCGCCTTCACCGAAGAGGCCTTGGAAACATTGCGCATCAATGACATCAGTGACATCGGTCAGTTCACTCC
>JABABF010000200.1 GCA_014238345.1 Gammaproteobacteria bacterium | reverse complement strand
TGGCCTGCTCTTATGAATACGATCCCTGCGAGGCAGAAAAAGCACAGGCCTGTTTTTTAGCAGATCAGAGCCCAAGTGACCAGCCTCGAGCTGGCGACAGTGGTGAAGAAATTGCCAAGGGGCTGGTCGGTTACAAGGGGCGCATTCATATCGCTGCGGGAACTGTGCTCAGCGGTGAATATCTGGATTCGGTAGCGGCCGCCGCCGCAATCGACCACCAAATTCATCGGCTCTTTAAACTGTATCCACATAACATAATGGCCGCCCAACAGCTCGAGGGAGCAGCTTGGCCGGGGGGATTCGAGGAGGTGCTGGCACAGACTGCTCAATGCAACCTAGCTCAGCGCCTAGCTGCACTGCCCGTAGCACACCGACCCTATGCCCTGCGCGCCCTAGCCAACCCAGTGTTCAGCGCTCGCGCCGCTGGCCGCACACAGCAAGCGCCCCCTGAGCCACTGCATTTGGGCGGCCAACACAGTGCGAAACCACAGTCAAACGATCAACCGATGTGTTAGGAAAATATTTGTTGATCGCTCAAAGCAGACAACAGACCCATCGTGTAGGGTGAGTAGCAGGTTCAAGCTGAAATATTAAATCTCTGGTAGTTGAAGAGTCGGTAGAGCTCATTACTCAGACTGTCCTTAGGCTAAACTCAGCTCTTGCCACCCTTTGGGGAATATAGCATCCATGGCCTATCAAGTTCCCACCAGCGCGCGTGATGCCGAGCGGCAACGCCACCATATCCTCGCCGAGCTGCTCGACCCACACACCCGTGCGCAATTAAATCGTGCTGGTTTGACAGCGGGTCAGCGTTGCCTTGACATCGGTTGCGGTGGCGGTTCGGTGGCTGCGATGATGGCCGGGTGTGTCGGTACCAGCGGCGAGGTATTGGCCGTTGACATCAACCTAGCACTGACGGACTTGTTCCTAGCCAACCCACCGCCGCAGCTGACATTGCGAGAGCATAACATCGAAGAGGGGCCTCCTCAAACAGACCACTTCGACCTAGTACACGCCCGCGCCTTGCTAGAGCATCTGATCAATCCCGCCGCTGGCCTGCGACATATGCATCAATGCCTACGTCCTGGCGGGTGGCTCGCCATTTCTGGCAGTGACTGGTCATTGTTCGACCAGCAGGCAATGCCTGCGCCCTTTGGAGAATTCATGGAGCAGCTGCGCCGACTAGGCAATCACCAATCCGACAGTCACCAGCGACATTTTGGCTCCCAATTACTGCCCATGCTCAGCGACATAGGATTCGAGGACACCCATGCCGAGGGGCATGTCTGGCTCATGCGCGGCGGCAAGCCCAGCACAGAGTGGCTCATATTGGCCTTGGAATGGGCTGTGCCCAGCTTGGCACAACAAGGCTTGATAGACGAAGATTTGGCAACACGAGCCATCGCCCAAGCGCGGGAGCCAGATTTTGCCATTCTGTCGCCAGTACATATCGCTGCCACCGCGCGACGACCAGCTTAGCTGCGCCTAAAACAGCCCTTCCTATGAATGATCCGCTTAGCGGCGCTGGCGTTGCCGTCGCCGCGCAGTTTTGGAGCGCGCCGCTGGCGTACTGGCACGTTTCTCCACTGCGGCCTGTGCCTTGCGCTGTTTGGTCTGAGCTGCCTGAAGTTGACTCTCCATAGCAGCGATCGCCGCAGCAAAACGCCCCGCCAACGCCTGCTCAGTCACCACATCACTGACCGGACCGCCCAACCATGCCAAACGCAACTCTTGCACTAGACTCGAGCTGAGGTGCTGGCTTTTGAACCCTTGACCTTGCAGATGCTCTAGCTGGAAGGTGGTGCGTAGCTCCAGATCCTCGGGCGGAGAATCCAACTTAGCAAGTATTTCCGCGCGAATACAAACTAGGTGCCGCTCCTGAGCGGGAACCCCTTTCTCTCCAGCCAGTGCAGCCTCCCAACGGCGTTGCATCGCACTGTGTAGCGGGGCAGTCAACTCAACCCCGCTCGACCACTCACTGGCCAGCTGTCGCCCCAGTGTCTTGCGCCCGGTCTTTTTAGCCCCCTCCAAGCGCAGACATAGAGCAGCACGGCGATCAAGTTCGTCGCACACTGCCTGAGTACGCTGCTTAGCTACATGTTGTCCACTGCGTTCCAGGTGGCGTTCGCGCACCTCTGTGTGCTCGCGCTCAACCGCCTTGTGGTGATCACCCGCCGCCATTGCTGGTGAAATTGGCTCCAGACCTAGATGAAGCGGCGCAGGAAGAATTGGCGCAAGCTGCTCTGGATGCAGAAATTGA
>JABABF010000199.1 GCA_014238345.1 Gammaproteobacteria bacterium | reverse complement strand
CCGCCGCCACCCGCGCCGCCTCTAGGCCAGCAGTGCCACCGCCGACAACGAGTACCGAACGCGACGACGATACGGCGATGGGGTTCGCCTCCTGCCCTACCGCAGCATTGACAGCACAGCGCACTGAGCGGCGATGGAATATCTCGCTGATGCAGTGGTAACCATAGGCGCAAGGGCGAATCTCGGCTGCGCGACCCGCCGCTAACTTGGCTGGCAACTCTGGGTCAGCCAACAACTGGCGTGCCATAGCGACAAAATCGATGTCGCCAGCAGCAATCAAACGCTCGGCACTCGGCGGGTCAATGCGTCCGGCCGTGATGACTGGCACCGATACCGTGCGCTTCACGCGAGTGGCAAAGCCCACTAGACCACCAGGATCCACCGTCGAATAACTGCCGCTCATCGCCAGTGCCTTGGCCGAATCCGCATAGGCACTGACGCTGATCGCATCGGCACCGGCCGCCTCGGCCTGCTGAGCGTTGAACTCCGCCAACTCCGGCGTGATGCCGTCGTCCAGATAGAACTCATTGCCGTCGATGCGACACCAAATTGGAAAATCTGCGCCCACTGCCCCGCGCACCGCCACCACCACCTCAATCATCAAACGCGCTCGGCGTTGGGCTGTGCCCCCGTAGTCATCATCGCGCTGATTGCTGTGCGGCGACAAGAATGACGACAGCAAATAGCCGTGCCCAGCATGAATCTCAATGGCATCAACCCCAGCGCGCCGCGCACGCTCGGCAGCGGTTGCAAAATCATCCACCACCCCGCGCAAATCCACTGCGCTCGCTGTGCGCACCTCGTGATTGACTCCCTCGGCGGTAAATAACGCGATCTGCTGCTTCATTTCCTCGCGGCTCAAATAAGCCCCGATATCGCTGTCACGACCCTTGGCCTCCATCGGACCCAAACGCCCACGTCCGGACAACATGTCGTTGAGCGCCACTAAACCGCCGTGTTGCAACTGAACTGCCAAGCGGCAATCGTGACTGTGAATACGCTCAGCCAGTGCTTTGAGGCTCGCCACAAAACGATCATCGGACAAAGCCACCTGATGCGGATTAACGCTACCGCATGGCCAACTAACCGCCACCGAGCCCAGCGTCACCAACGCCGCCCCACCGCGCGCAAGCTCGTTGTAAAAAGCCTCTTGAGCGGGGCTGCAATGGCCATTGGCAGCCGATAGGTTGGTGCCCATCGCCGAGACCAAGATGCGGTTGCGCAGTTCCAGTGAGCCAATACTCCCAGGACTCAACAGATGAGAAAAATCGTGATTCATGCCACTGACTCCTGTGCAGCTAGGCTACGTTCAGCCAAATCCCACAATTCACGCACCTCGCCACAATTTTCGACAAGACGACGTAGTTCGGCGATCATTTTAGTAGATGATGATTCGCTATAACGTGGCCAGTCGCACAGCGGCAACAACAGTCGGGCAGCCAACTGGGCGTTGTAGGGTGCCAATCCCAATACCTGAGTCGCCAAAAAACGGTAGCCAGTACCATCTTCAGCGTGGAAATTCAAGGGATTGCTACGGCTGAAAACCCCGACAGAGGCGCGCAGGAAATTCGGGTTATGCGCCTCAAATTCCGGCCTAGACATCAATTCCTGTAGTCGTTGCAAAACCCTGGGATGGCGATCGGTCGACTGTACACGCAACCAGTGGCACAGCGCCAATGGCTCGCCACCCCAACGCTGATGAAAATCAGCCAGTAGCTCAGCGCGCGGCTCCAGCGCCGATGGCTCTGAGCTGTCGATCAAAGCGCTCAGCGCACTCAGACGATCGCTCAGATTATCGGCCCTGCGATACAGTTGCACAACACAGTCGATCAGTTCCGCTCCGCAATCGCCCTCCACCAACAAGCCCATGGTGGCGGTGGCCAGCGCCCGTTGCCCCATAGCTACGGGCTCAGGACGATAGTCACCGAGGGCAGAGCGACAGCGGTGCCAGCACTCCCACAACGGCTCGCGCAATGCCACTGCCAACTGTGCTGCCACAGCCAGCTTGGCACTGTGCAGGGCGCAGGCATCAATGAGTACGCCAGGCGCTGCCAGCCATATTTCTGAGGGCATCTCAAGCATCTGCGCGAGCAGTGCAGCCGGTGTGTCCTGCGCCCCCAGCAGATCCCGATAGGCACAGATCAACGGTGCAGGCAGCTCGGTGGTGGCCGCGCCACTCTCACACCGCAGCTGGGCGTGTATGGCGCGCCGCAACAAGCGCTGGCAGGCATCCCAGCGGCAGAAAGCATCGCTGTCTCGACGCATCAGCAAAGCCAGCTGCATATCACTGTAATCAAAATCAATATGAACGGGTGCCGAAAAATCGCGCAACAGCGAAGGGGTCGGCTCCTCGATCACCTGTTCGAACACAAAATGCTGCTCGAGCTCGCGCAACTCCAGCACGGCGCTATCGCCCACAATGGCTCCCGCGCCGCTGGCAAGCTGTAACGACAATGGCTCATCTACACCCACAAGACCCACCGCCAGTGGCAGATGCATGGGCTGCGGCTCGCCATCCTCAACACACTGCTGGCGCACTGTCAAAGTGTAGCGGTGCAATGCGCTGTCCCACACCCCCGCCACCTTGAGACGCGGTGTGCCAGCCACGCTATACCAGAGTGCAAACTGCGACAGGTCGCGTCCGGAGGCCTCGGCCATAGCCGCCACCAACTCCTCACAGCGCACCGCTTGGCCACAGTGGCGTTCAAAATATAGTTTGGCACCGCGATGCCACGCCTTGGCACCGATCAAGGAGCGCAACATACGCATCAGCTCAGCCCCCTTCTCATACACCGTCGGGGTGTAAAAATTAGAGATTTCCACATAGTGGTCTGGGCGCACCGGATGGGCGAGTGGCCCAGCATCCTCAGCGAACTGTAGCTCGCGCAAAAAGCGCACCTCGTCGAGGCGATGGATGCCTGATGGATCCATGTCAGCGGCGAAACAGGACTCGCGGAATACTGTCAACCCCTCCTTTAGACTCAGCTGAAACCAGTCGCGCAAAGTTACACGATTACCGCTCCAATGGTGGAAATACTCGTGAGCCACCACCCGCTCCACCGCACGGAAACCACCATCGGTGGCGATGTCGGGGGTGGCTAGCAAGCACTGCGTGTTGAAGAGATTGAGGCCAGTATTCTCCATGGCTCCGGAGTTAAAATCATCGACTGCCGCGAGCTTGAACTCGTCTAAGTCGCACTCAAGACCATAATGTAATTCGTCCCAACGCATCGCCGCCTGCAGGCTACGCATGGCGTGATCACACTGCTTTTGGTAGCGCTGGTCGACATAGATGCAAAGCCGTAGCCGCCGACCAGAGCGCGTCTGATGGTAGCCCTCTATGCACTCCAACTCACCGGCCACCAAAGCGAATAAATAACAGGGCTTGGGATAGGGGTCGTGCCAAACCGTACGCCGCCGACCATCGGCGCTGCGCTCTTGGGAGATCAGTTTGCCATTGGACAGTGCCACCGGACAATCTTGGGGAGCATCAATGGCCACCGTGTAGGAGGCTAACACGTCTGGACGATCGGGGAAACAAGTAATGCGCCGGAAGCCCTCCGGCTCACAGTCCGTGCAGAACAGCCCCCCACTGCGATAGAGTCCCTCCAAAGCGCGGTTGTGAGCTGGACACAGTAGCGTCTCGCACTCTAGCACACAGCGCTCTGGCACATCCTCCAATAATAGGCGTTCACCATCCCAAGCCAGCGCCGCCAGATCGAGTGCGCTCCCATCAATAGCCAGTCGTGCGATGTTCAGCTCGCGCCCGTTTAGCTCTAGGGGTCGCGCTCCGCTGAGCGCAGGATTGGCACGCAACGACAGGCGTGAACGCACCCGAGTGCGCAGTAGGTCGAGTTCAAAACGCAGCTGTACGTCGTCCACCAGATAGCCCGGTGGTCGGTAATCCGCCAACCGCACCACGGACGGTACCGCACTGGACACTGTCTTAGTCTGCATGGCTGAGCTCCACATGGTAGCCACTAAAACGACGGATATTCAAAACACCGCAGTCGAATAGTAGGTATTGCCCCTTGATGCCCAGCAACCGTCCACTCACTGTTGGGGTCTTGTCAAAGTTGAGTTGCTTTAGCGGTGCAGCAGTCGAAGTCGGATAATTCAACTCCAGCGGCGTACTCTCAAGCAGACGAATACTCTGGGAGCCAAAGCGATTGCGCAATGTCTTGATACTCGCTGCACACTCCTGCCACAGGCGCTCGCGCTGCTCAAGTAGCAACAGCGGCGGCGGCGCACCACCCAGCATGACCCGCCAATTGGTCTGAGCACTGACACCGTCGGCAGCAGCTAACAGAACCTCAACAAAGCCCGCCACTTGGCGAGTGCTAGTGGCAACGATAGGCAATGCCTGCACCGCCCCTTGATCCAGCCAGCGCACTGGCAGCTGGCTGAGGCGCGTCAACCCCACTTTGAGACCCGAGGTGTTGGCCAAATAAATACGATGTTCGGTCATGCACTGAGCTTCACCCCACTGCGGCTCACGGCATGTACCCTCATGGTAATGGCATCGATTTGGACTCATCACGCAGAGATCACAGCGCGCCAGCCGCTGTGAGCAACGGTAACAATAACCCTGACTGAAGCTGCGCTTCGTGCGTACACCACAGTACAAACAGTGAATAGCACCGCTATGCGCCAAATGTAGCCGCCGACCCAACAAGGGCTCAAGCTCCACCACAGTCAGCTCATCCTCAAGACCATTGCGCTCCCCCGGTGCCATCAGCACCATATCGTAGCGCACTGGCTCCGCCAATTGTGCACGCATCTTACGCAACCGTCCGGCACCTAATACGGCACTCATCACTGCCTCAACACGGCGACCACACCACTACTACCGCCCCCGCTGCGACACTGATAGCGCATCCAACAGACCGATGATAGCGCCGCTCAGCAGACCGCCGACATGGGCACCATTAGCCACCCGTAGACCAAATAGCAGCTCCAGCACACCCGTTAAGCAGATCAGTAGAAACACAAGTAATTGCAGAGCCAGCCCCGGGAGCAGATCAATGGCTGGCTCACGCATGTAATTCCATGTCAAACAATAGCCTAACAGAGCATAATTCACTCCCGACATGCCACCAAATAGCACTGATCCGCTGAGCTGGTATTGCAACACATTGCCAGCAATCCCGGTCACCAAGGCCAATGCCATCAACCGCCAGCCACCGCGACAACGCTCTATAGCCCCGCCCAATAACCACAAGATCAAAGCATTAAAGGCGGCGTGAGCCCAGCCAAAATGCAAAAAAATTGGGGAGACCAAGCGCCAAGGCTCGTCATTGCCAAAGGGTCGAAAAAGCAGTAGTTCCCACAGCGGCAACCCCTCTCTGCCAGCCCAAACCAAAAACCCACCCAGCACGAGGCCACCGAGCAACACCGCCGTGGCTGGTACCACACGTAGCGCGGACACCGCCTTAGCAAACATCAGCTCAGCGCGCCGCCACAGCAGACAGCTAAGTGAACTGGCGCATAGACCGTATCTGAACACGCAATCTCGTCAAAATCATGCACGGGCACTCAGCAACCACGCAACGGCAGTTGTATGGGCATCCCCACATGCCGACCAGCTGCATCAGTGACCAAAGTCCCGTGCGTCACGGCAGGCACTACACACCCTGACACTCTGGAATTAGTGGCCACCAGGCCGGTTACCCCAACCCAATTTATCTCGGCAGGCCTCATAAAAACTGTGGTTGCGCGGGTGGATCAAGCGCAAAGGGCAATCCTTCTTGCGCAATCTCAGCTCATCGCCCGGCAGGTATTCAAACTCTAAGTGGCCGTCGCAGCTGACCAGTGGACGGGCATCCTTGTGCTCGTTGACCACAATACGCAATGCACTATCACCATCCACTACCAGTGGTCGCGTACTGAGCGTGTGCGGTGCCAGCGGCACCAATACCATAGCATTGAGACTCGGGTGCATAATCGGCCCGCCAGCCGACAATACATAGGCGGTGGAGCCAGTGGGAGTCGAGACAATCAACCCATCGGAGCGTTGAGTGTAGACAAAATCACGATCCACATAGAGCTCGAACTCCAGCATATTGGCAGCGGCATTACGCAACACCACATCGTTAAGCGCATCGCCCCGGTCACAGGTCTTGCCATCGCGCAACAGCTCAGCATCAAGCAAAAATCGTTGCTCTTCTACATAGTCGCCGCTCAAAATCTCCCGCAAGCGCGTTTCCAATTGTGCTGGCAGGATATCCGTTAGAAAACCTAGCCGCCCCAAATTGATGCCGAGTACCGGCACATCGGCGGCAGACAACTCGCGGGCTGCGCCAAGCAAGCTGCCATCGCCGCCGACCACAATGGCCAGTTCGCAACGCTTGCTGGCCAACAGTGCTTCCGTGGATTCGTATTCGCGGGCATCTACACCGATGGCATCCAAGAATTCCTGAGTGATGCGCAGTGTTTCATCCACGCGCGGCTCGCGCTCATGGCGACCGATCAGGCCGATATGCTGAAACTTAAGCGTTGCTGGTTCAGTCACGATGACAAGGTTGATAATACGCTGTGGAGCTGTGGTGATATCCGTGGCAGTGGCGGACCGGACGGGACTTGAACCCGCGACCTCCGGCTTGACAGGCCGGCATTCTAACCAACTGAACTACCGGTCCTGTACGCGTATGAGCAAAGCCTAATGTCCCTCTGAAACTCGTATTCACCTAAGGTTTTGCCGTGGGCGGTGGGTGGTGGGTGGTGGGTGGTGACGGAATTGAACCGCCGACCTTCTGCGTGTAAGGCAGACGCTCTCCCGATTGAGCTAACCACCCTAATAAACTGTTGAATGCATTGGTGTCACCCTCAACAGAGCCAACCTCAACGTCTATTAGATGTGCGCCACCACCATCCGATATTCAGCCCACATCTTGTTTTCTCTCACCCCAAATCGGCTTGCGCAATACCGTACGCAACACCTTACCAACGGGTGATTTAGGGAGTGCCTTGCACACCACAATTTCCTTGGGGACTTTGTAGCCTGTCAATTGTAGCCGACAATGCTCCAACAACGCCTCTCGAGTCACCTTTGTACGCGGGTCTACGGCAACAACCAAGCGCACCCCTTCCCCGGAGCGCTCATCGGCCACGCCGACGGCAGCGCACTCAAGCACCCCAGGATAGAGCAACACTATCTCTTCGATCTCGCGCGGGTAGACATTGAAGCCAGAAACCAAAATCAAATCCTTGATACGGTCGACAATGCTGAGATAGCCATCGCTGTCGATGCGCCCCACATCACCAGTGCGCAACCAGCCATCACCATCTAATACTTTGGCGCTCTCCTCCTCTTGTTGCCAATAGCCATCCATCAGCTGCGGGCCGCGCACCGTGACCTCACCTGGTTCGCCTACCGGCACCTCGGCTCCCTCGGCATCCAACAAGCGCAATTGCGTGTCACTCACTGGCTTACCAACCGTGCCGGGGCGATTGTGCCCGGCCGGATTGATCGATACCACCGGCGAGGTCTCGGTCAGGCCATAGCCCTCATACACCTCACTGCTCGTTAGTGCCTCCCACCGATTCGAAGTCACCTCAGACAGCGCCATGCCTCCAGAGATCGTGTATTTCCACTGGCTAAAATCCAGCCGCTGGAAATCGGGATCAGCCATCAGGGCATTGAACAAGGTGTTGATCCCATAGAACAGCTGCGGCGGGTGCGCTCGCAACGCCTTCGCAACCCCTTTGAAATCGCGCGGGTTGGGGATCAACAGCAGACGCAGACCCGCACACAGCGAGGCCAGCGAGACCGTGAAGGCATAGATGTGATACAGCGGCAAAGGCATTGCCGCTGTGGCTCCCTCCTCCAACGAGAAACCCTCCAACACCTGCAACACTTGGCGCACATTGGCAGCGACGGCACGGCGGCTCAGCATCGCCGCCTTCGGTGTGCCTGTGGTGCCGCCAGTGTACTGCAACAATAGCAACTCGGCGGGATCTCTGGCTGCTAAAGGTTGCGGCTCATGCCCTTT
>JABABF010000198.1 GCA_014238345.1 Gammaproteobacteria bacterium | reverse complement strand
GTGGCAGTTCCCCCAAGGCGGTGTGGATCGTGGTGAAAGCCCAGAGCAGGCACTGTGGCGCGAGGTGGAAGAGGAGTTGGCGCTACCGCCTTCGGTGTTGCGTTTGGTCGCCACGGCCAGCAAGTGGTTTTCCTACGATGTGCCAACTTGGCACCGCAAGCCGTTGAGTCGCCACTTTCGTGGCCAACGCCAGCGCTGGTTTCTGTTGCAATTGTTGGATGCCGCCGAGAATGAGCGCCTCGTGCGTCCCACGGCGGTGGCACATCCTGAATTCGATGATTGGCGCTGGGTCAGCTACTGGCATCCCTTGCACTGTATTGTGGACTTCAAGCGTGAGGCGTATCGCGGTGCGCTGAGCGATTTGTGCGCCGCCCACAATACGCTGTGCAGCGCCGAGGACGGGGAGGGCAGTTGATGGCCATGGAGTGGCTGGCTTTGCTGTGGTATCCGGCTTTGGGGGCACTGGCTGGCCTTGGTGCCGGGTTATTTGGTATTGGCGGTGGTGTCATCATCGTGCCAGCGCTACTGGTCAATTTTGCAGTGCGAGACTTCCCCAGTGAGTGGCTACCCCACATGGCCTTGGGCACCTCGCTGAGTGCGATCGCCGTCACAGCAGTGACAGCCACCCTTGCACATCACCGTCGCGGAGCCGTTGATTGGCTGGCTGTGCGCCAGCTGGGGCCAGCGATGGCTGTGGGAGTGATGGTCGGCAGTCTGGCTGCTGCGCAGCTGGATGCCGGGGTACTGCACACCATTACTTTGCTACTGCTCGCCGTGTTGGCGGGCAGCTTGTTGTTTGAGCGCCAGCTCTCCACTCAGAAGGTAGCGCCACATCGTAGCGAACGGCCTGCAGTTGGTGGCATCATCGGCCTGCTATCGGCTTTTGCGGGCATCGGTGGGGGTTCGTTGACAGTGCCTTACCTCTACTGGCGCCATGTTGAGATGCACCGTGCAGTTGCCACTGCCGCCGCCTGCGGGCTGTTCATCGCCATCGGCGGTGCCATTGGCTACATCACTGTCGGTTGGGGTATGGCGCACGGGACGGAGTTGCCGCCGGGTAGCCTAGGTTTTGTCTACTTTCCAGCGGTGCTCGGATTGGCCATCGGCGGTTTGTTTGCAGCACCGCTCGGTGTTGCACTGGCGCACCGCCTGCCCGGGTGGACACTGCGCCTCGCCTTTGCGGTGTTGCTGTTGGGCATGGTCGGCACACAGCTGTGGCAATTGCTCTCTGCTGAACCGTGGCACTACGCCATGATCGATCCAGTGGCATTGCGCCTAGGCCCCCTGCAACTGCATTGGTATGGGCTGATGTATCTGTGCTCTTTTCTGTTGTCTTGGTGGCTGATTGAGCGCTACTATTGCCGTCAGCCCGGCTCGCCACTACGCCCGGGTCAGTTTGACGATTGCTTGCTGTGGTTGATCTTCGGCGTGATTCTTGGGGGGCGCATCGGCTATGTACTGTTCTATGGCTTCTCACATTTCCTGAGTGACCCGCTGTGGCTGTTCGCCATCCACACCGGTGGCATGTCCTTCCACGGCGGCTTTCTGGGGGTGCTCATAGGTGCATTTATCTACAGTCGCCGGCAGGCAGTTGATTTCTGGAAATTGATGGATCTCTTGGCTCGGGTCACGCCGCTGGGGTTATTTTTGGGGCGCATTGGTAATTTCATTAACCAAGAGCTGTGGGGGCGTGCCACCGGCAGTGATTGGGGGGTTATTTTTGAGCGCGATGCACTGGGTTTGGCGCGTCATCCCTCGCAGCTATACGAGGCGCTACTTGAGGGGGTGGGATTGTTTGTGCTCTTGCATCTCTACGCTACACGCCGCCCGCCAGTCGGGGCATTGTCGGCGCTCTTTTTGTTCGGCTATGGCGCGGCGCGCTGTGTGGTAGAGTTTTTCCGTGCGCCCGATGCACACATCGGATTTGCGCTCTTTGGCTGGTTGAGTCGAGGGCAGCTGCTGTCACTGCCGATGGCTTTGCTCGGTCTGTTGGCGCTATGGAGAATCCATCGGGTGCGGACAGCGGATTCCTAAACAGGGCGCGTTTTGCAACAATATTTGGATTTGATGCACGAGGTGCTTGAGGAGGGTATCGTGCGTAGCGATCGCACTGGCACGGGCACGCGCAGTGTATTTGGACGCCAATTGCGCTTTGACCTGCGCACTGGCTTTCCGTTACTGACCACCAAGAAGGTGCATTTTCAGTCTGTGGTCTACGAGCTGTTGTGGTTTTTGCGCGGTGGCACCAATATCAATTACTTACAGCAGCGCGGGGTGCGTATCTGGGATGAATGGGCCAATGCCGAGGGTGAGCTCGGGCCGATCTACGGTGCACAGTGGCGCACTTGGCGCGCTCATCCAGATGCTGCCCCACACGATCAGATCAAGGAGGTGATTGAGGGCATCCGCCACAATCCCAACTCGCGCCGTCTGATTGTCAGCGCGTGGAATGTCGGCGATCTGCCGCGCATGGCGTTGCCGCCCTGCCATTTACTATTTCAGTTCTATGTTGCCAACGGGCGGCTGTCTTGTCAGCTCTACCAGCGTAGCGCCGACATCTTCCTTGGGCTGCCCTTCAATATCGCCTCCTATGCCTTGCTGACGGCGATGATCGCGCAGTTGACCGGTCTGATGCCGGGCGAGCTCATCCTCACGCTGGGGGACGCGCACTTGTACGACAACCACTTAGAGCAGGTGCGAGAGCAGCTGGCACGCACGCCGCGGTCGGCTCCCCAACTGCGGCTTAGCGATGAGATCTGCGCCACCTTCCTGTGCCCGTCACAGTCGGGGGATCATCCTCCGCCCATCCCTGCCCAGCAGCATCTGCCCGGTATTACGCCGCCCAAACGGAGTCCCTTCTTGCACAACGAGTTACAACAGACGCTACCGTTGCCCGGTTTGCGGCTACCCGATGCGGATCGTTGGCGCGATCATATTGAGTTGTGCGGTTATAAGCCGCATCCGCATATCCCCGCCCCGGTGGCAGTCTGATGAAGTCTCCGGGCATCCCAGTGGCGCTGGTGGCGGCAGTGGCCAGCAATGCTGTTATCGGTCGGGAAGGGCAGCTGCCTTGGCATCTCAGCTCCGACTTGCGCCGCTTCCGTCAATTGACGATGGGCAAGCCGCTAGTCATGGGTCGGCGCACTTGTGAGAGTATCGGGCGCGCTTTGCCGGGGCGCGACAACATTGTGATCAGTAGCACTCAATGCATGGTGCACGGGGTGCAATGTGTCTCGTCGCTGGAGCAGGCGCTGGCGCTGGCTGACGACTGTGCCCACCGCTCCGGCGCACAGGAGATCGCTGTGATTGGCGGTGCCAGAGTATTCTCGGAGGCGCTACCCTTGGCGCATCGTCTGTATTTGACGGAGGTCTTGGCCACTCCATTGGGCGATCGCTGGATGCCGACTATAGATTTTGACGAGTGGCAGGAGGTGGAGCGCCTTGAGGTGAGTGCGGGTGCCCAAGACGACCATCCCAGTTGTTTTCGGGTCTTGCATCGCCTCCAGTTATTGCCATAACGCATTAGACTTTGTGCGGCTATTCCGCTTGATGCTAAAATAATATTTCACCTGAAATCGGTATTTTCGCCGTGTGCAAGTTTGGTTATTTTGGTGCTGACGGCTCTGTTATGATCGCTGTAGCGTTACTCGTGCCGCTGGCCTTGGCGATGCCAACAGCCCATGCAGATACGCTTGACGCAGTGATGCACATCGGGCAGGCGCGCATCGAACAGGCGCAGGCTTCGCAAAAACGCATTGATCAGTTGGCCGACACCGCCCAGCGTCACTTCCGAGATTACCGCCGTGTGCTGAAGGAGCTAGAAGGCTTGCGGCGCTATAACGAGCGGCTTGAACAACAGATTGAGCGCCAGCAACAGCGCTTGGTCGATTTAGATACTTCCATTCGTGAAGCCGTTGCGGTGCAACGTCAAATCCCCGGACTCAGCACGCGTATGGTTGAGAGCTTGGCGCGTTTTATTGATCTCGACCTGCCATTCCATCTTGATGAGCGCCGTCAACGCATCGCTTTGTTGCGCAACAATCTCGGGCGCGATGACCTCAGCGAGGCCGAGAAGTTCCGGCAGATTCTCGAAGCCTATTCCATTGAACTGGAGTACGGTCGCAAGATCGATAGCTATCGCGCCACTGTGCTGATAGACGAGGTGGAGCGCGAAGTCAATGTGTTGCGTGTCGGTCGCATTTCGTTGCTGTATCAAACCACCGATGGTGCTCGTGTAGGCACTTGGGATTCGCGCAGTGCAGCTTGGGTGCCGTTGTCGGTTGCAGCTTGGCGTGGCGCAGTAACGCGAGGTTTGCGCATCGCTCGCAAGCAGGCGGCGATCGCATTGATGAAAGTGCCGTTGTCCGGGAGTGAGCGATGAGTGCACTCAGAGTAATGCTCAGCAGCGCGTTGTTGAGCCTGTCCCTGTGTGCGGTGGTGCAGGCGCAGGAGGCTCGACAAGAAACCAATCAAGCGCAGAGTTTAGAAGCACTGTTGCTACAGGTAGAGCAGGGGCTCGTCGAGGAGACGCAACAGCACCGGCAACGCGAAGCGCGTTTTCTCAATCAGCGCAACCAGCGCGAGCAGATGTTGCGCACCGCAAAGAACGAGCTGGCGCTAGAGGAGGCGCGCAGTGTGCGCTTGGAGGAAGAGTTTGAGATCAACCGGCTGAAAATCGCAGAAAAACAGGCACAGTTGCGCGAGGCACTCGGCTCGCTGACCGAGCTATTCGGGCATTTGCAAGTCGCCGCCAGTGACTTGCGGAGCAATTTCGAGACTTCGCCAGTCAGCGCACAATATCCTGGTCGCCTCATGTTCTTGGACAAGTGGGTGAGCAAGCTGGATGCCGGGGATCGGTTGCCGAGCATCGAAGAGATGGAGCGCCTGTGGTTTGAAATTCAGCGCGAGATGACCCAAGCCGGGCGTATGGATTGGTTTGATGC
>JABABF010000197.1 GCA_014238345.1 Gammaproteobacteria bacterium | reverse complement strand
CTGAAAAGAGGCGATGCTACGCGAGAACTGGTGCCGCTCAGCAGTGTAGGCCACGGTCATCTCCAGACACTGACTTGCGCCACCAGTTTGCTCGGCGGCCAGCGCCACCGTCGCCAGCGCCAAGCTGCGTTCCAGTGCGCGCTCCGCCGCCACCCCTGGCTCACCGAGACGCTGATCTGCCGACACGACCACTTCGCTGAGCCGTAGCGCAGCAAGCGGGCGCGTCTGATCCATGGTTGGCAAACGTCGCCGAGCCACTCCGGCGCTCTCTGGCGGTACAGCAAACAGGCACAGTAGCCCATCGTCATCGCGTGCCGCCACAAGCAATAGCTCGGCGCTGTGGCCATCAACCACATGTCCCAGCTCACCAGACAACACATAGCCATCGCCATCGCGGTGTGCCACAGCGTTGGCGGCCCTGGCATCCCAGTGCTGCCCATTGATCCCCATAAAAGCCAGCGTGGCTGTCTTCCCCTCCGCCAGCGGTGCCAGCCATCGTGCGCGCTGTGCCGCCGAGGCCGCTGCAACGAGCAATGGCGCAGCTAGGCAGGCGGTGGAAAAGAAGGGGGCGCACAGCAGGCGGCGACCGGCAGCCTCCATCACCACCGCCAGCTCCACCCAACCGAGGCCTAGGCCACCGCAGTCTTCAGGCAGATGCACCCCCTGCCAGCCCATGTCCTGCACCACGGTGCGCCACAGCTCTGGGTCATGCCCTAATTGGCTGGCCATTGCTGAGCGCACATTCTCTGAGGCGCTGTGCTTCGCTAAAAACTGCTCCGCCGTATCACCGATCAGCCGTTGCTCACTGCTGAGCGCAAAATCCATGGCCTCGTGCTAGGATGCGATGGGTCTAGGCGGCCCCGTAAACTGGCAACGGCGGTGTTGCATCCCGCAACAGCCTTTCCACCGCCGAACCAACTGCTGCTGGCTCCCAACGCGCACCGTTGTCCACCTCTGGGCCGCGCCGCCAACCATCGCCGAGTATGATTTTGCCGCCTTCCACCTCGAACACCTGTCCACTGACATGCCCGGATTGCTCGCTCGCCAGCCACACCACCAGTGGTGCGATATTGCCGGGGTGGTAATAATCAAAGGAACCGTCCTCGGGAACCTTCATGCGCTCGGCAAAGATTTCCACTTGGGTCGTCATAGCGGTGCGCGCCGAAGGTGCCAAGGCATTGGCAGTTATGCCGTAACGCCCTAGCTCGGCCGCCTGCACCAAGGTCAATGCAGCAATGCCCGCCTTGGCGGCAGAGTAGTTAGATTGCCCCACTGAACCTTGCAAACCTGCCCCAGAGCTAGTGTTGACAATACGCCCCTGTGGTGTGCGATCCGCCTTGGACTCACCCCGCCAGTAGGCACAGGCCTGACTAGATAGACAGTAGTGCCCCTTGAGGTGTACCCGTACCACATCGTCCCATTCGCTCTCCGACAGCGAGACAAACATACGGTCACGGCAGATGCCCGCATTGTTGATCACAGCATGCAGACCGCCAAAGCGCTCCAGAGCCTGTGCGACAATGCCCCCAGCCGCCTCGCGGCTGGTGATGTCATCACTGTTAGCCACCGCCTCACCACCCGTTGCGACAATGGCCGCCACCACCTCGTCCGCTGCCGCCTGGTCAATGTCGTTGACAATCACCCGCGCACCTTCGGCCGCCAGTGCCTCGGCGTAGCTCCGACCGAGGCCACGTCCGGCGCCGGTGACAACAGCGACGCGATCGGCACAGAGCCCCGCGCCATTCATGCTACTGGCTTGCTCAAGGCAACTGGTGCGATGCGCTTTACACCGCGCAATATGGCAGACGATTCAATCATGAGCGAAAAGTCCATACGATCACGCTATCTATTATGCCCGAGACGGGTGGCTGATCGCACGCTGCGGGCTACTGGTCGAACTGGAGCTGGAGCAAGAGCCCATCTGACAAGGAAAAATCTAGATCCTGCACTCCAAAATCATCAACCCCCATTACGGTCACCGTAAATGAGCTGCCAGCTACCAGTGATGCGACAGGAGCCAACTGCAGCTGCAGCTGAGTGGTCATCGCTTGCAGGAGCAGCTCCACCGGCACACTACTCAACAGTCCATCAATCACGCTCAGCTGCAATATGCCCTCCACTGGTGCCCAGAGTCGCCTCAGCACAAAGCCTCCCAGCTGCAGGTCGCGCACCGCCATGACACTAGCAGGGGACGGCACGACCATCAGTGTCGCCGATGACGACGGCTGATAATCTAGATCCTGATTGCCGTCAGCATCAAATCCCTCAACTATAAGTACCAATGTGCTAGCAGCGGTCACCACCGAGGAGGAGGGCGTGGCGCGCAACATCTCGGCCACCACATCCACCCTCAGCGTAATGGTGGTTGCCTGTTGTCCGTCATCCGCTCGCAATGAGAGCAGCTGACCATCGACTAGGCCGCTGCTGCCAAACCATGTCAATTGCAGACTCTGCTCATTCAACACGGTATAGTTCAGCGAAGTGATCAACGGCGACCCACTAAGCGACAGCGTAGCCACATCCCATCCAGATGCGAAGTGGATATCCAACGGCACCCCATCGGTGCGCACTGCACCCACCACCCCAGAGCTGGCCAGCTCTAGGGTTGCTGTCGCCGAAGAATCCCCGGTCGCACCACGAATGCTCTGCGCGTATTGCGGAGCCACCGAGAACAGCGATACCACCGTTCCTGCGGTAGGCACCTGCGACACCCGCAGGTGCAATTTGACTAAGTCGAAGCGCCCACAGCCACTGCTAGCACAAGGCACCACACTAGATGATATCGTGGTGGCGCTATAGGCTCCTCGCGCCGCCAACAGGCTGAGCGCAAAAGTGGCAATGCCCGCATCATCATAATGAATGCTGGCCAAATGATAGGCATCCTCGCCCTGTACCAAAACCACCGCAGGACTCGGAGTACTGATGAAATCATGCACCGTCGATGCCGCCGCCCCAACGATCTGCGAATCGACCAAATCGATGATGCGGTCATTCCAGCTGAGGGTGACACCGGCGGCATTGACTCCCTGCGCCATGGTGTTCGCCGACAAGTTCAGCCACAGCGACACCTCAACCGTGTCGCCTATGCCCAGCGCCGTGACATCGGTTTGCAGCTGCAGTTCTGACGCCCCGCCCACCGCCGACAGCAGTGTCAGCACAGCAACCACGACAACGCTGAGCCGCCCTCGCTTAGGTTGCGCTATGCGCCACAGATCAGTGGCGATCACTGTCGTCAACATTAGCAAACACGCCGGTGCTGAGATAGCGATCGCCGCGATCGCAGGCGATAACCACCACCACGAGTCCCGGTTGCCGCGCCGCTACGCGCAGAGCACCCGCCACGGCTCCACCAGAAGAAACACCACAGAGGATGCCTTCACGCGCTGCTAAGCTGCGCATGGTCTGCTCGGCCTCGTGTTGCTCAATGTCCATGATCTCATCAACACGAGTGGCATCGTAGATCTTCGGCAGATAGGCCGGTGGCCATCGACGGATCCCTGGAATTGTCGCACCCTCGGCAGGCTGCAGACCAACAATCTGCAACTCGGCATTGCGCTCCTTGAGATAGCGAGAGACCCCCATCACCGTACCTGTAGTACCCATAGAGCTGACAAAATGCGTTAATTCCCCGCTGGTCTGGCGCCAAATCTCTGGGCCAGTGCCGCGATAGTGCGCATCGGGATTATCCGGATTTGCAAACTGGTCGAGCACCCGCCCCCGCCCCTGCTCCTGTAAGCTCCACGCGAGGTCGCGCGCACCCTCCATGCCCTGCTCGCGGCTGACTTCAATCAACTCGGCACCGTAGGCGGCCATTGCCTGCTTGCGCTCTTCACTCATGTGCTCGGGCATGATCAACAAGAGGCGATAGCCCCGCACAGCAGCCGCCATCGCCAAGGCGATCCCCGTATTACCACTGGTGGCCTCAATCAGCGTATCCCCAGCGCGTAGCTCGCCGCGCGCTTCGGCGGCGCGGATCATGTTGAGCGCTGGACGATCTTTGACCGAGCCTGCTGGATTATTACCCTCCAGCTTCAGCAGAACCTCGCTACCCAGCTCCGATGTCAAACGCTGTAGGCGCACCAGCGGTGTCTCCCCGACGCACGATTCTATGGTCGGGTAGTCCACAGTTCATCACTCCATACGCCAGCGCCCAGCCGCAACACGAGCCCATTATCCACGGAACCAAGCGAGGGAGGGCGGTGGCGCACCGCCCCCACACTGGTGGAGCCGGGGAGAATTGAACTCCCGACCGCCTGCTTGCAAAGCAGGAGCTCTCCCGCTGAGCTACGGCCCCTGATTCGGGTCGGCACACGGTCAAGTGCCAACCGCTAACTATGTATGATTATCGCGCCGCTGGCCGAGACGGTCAAGATCTCGGCTTCATGGTGGCGCTGGCAACAGTGCGCTCTAAAGGCAAATTAAATGTGGCCACATGTGCAGTCCACCACTTGCTCTAGCAGAGACGACAAGGTTGCGGCCGAGAGGCTTTAGTGGCACACTTAGTTCTCAAGTCGCTAAATGCCCAGCCCAGCATTAGCTCGCCAAATGGAGGCGATTATCATGTCCATCTCCCTGATGCCCCTGCCCTATCTTCTCAGTCTCGGTGCTATCTATGTCTGCAATGGGTTGCTGGTCTACTTCGCAATGAAGTTCTACCACTCCCCGGCCAGCGAGGGGATGCGTATCCGTGAACCCACCCATAAGCGGGCGCACCCGGGGCGCGCCCATATGCGCCGCAATAGTATTTTCTCCTCGGTACTGACCTTTGGTGTGCCCATCGTGCTCTACGATCAGCTGTTCAGCGCTAGCCCGATCGCGGGGTGGGTAGGGGCAACGCAAATCCTAGCACTGCTAGTCATCTATGATTTTCTTTATTACTTCCTGCACCGCTATATCCTGCACGGGTCGTTGCACAGGGTACATGCGGTGCACCATCGAGCACGGCATCCGCGCGCCAATGACAGCCTCTTCCTGCACCCCGTGGAAATCTTCCTCGGCGTGGCACTATGGACTGCTTGCATCGGTCTCATCGCCCTGTTTAACCCGATGCATCCGGTCGCCTTTCTCATCGCGCTGTTGATCTACACCGTGGTCAATACCGTGGTGCACTGGGGATTGGACACTGGCTACCTGCCATACTTCGACTATGTCTCGCGGATGCACAACACCCACCACATCAGCATGCGCTCGAAGAACTACGCATCGATGTCGGCGTTCCCAGATATCCTGTTTGGCACCACAGAAACGCGGACTGAGGCCGCCGTAACCGCCGCCAGCAATTAATCAGTTCCAACGCTCATCTCGTTTGCTGGAGCGCCATCACGCCCATCACGCTGATGCCCGCCATAATCAACAGGCGAGCACAAAACTATGCCTCCATGTCAACATTACCCGACATCGTGTTTGACTCTACAGAACCCGCGGGCGGTATGCCGCGCCATTAGCGGCACTTGGACTACCCACTATCATTACTTTAATATACGGATAACTGCCGCAACAGCCGCAGTTCGGGGGTAATTTACCTCATGCCGAGTTGACAAGTAGGGGCGATCTAAGTATCATGAGTCATATAGTTTAGTGTTCTGATGGCTTGACACAGCCTAATAAATACGGCCAAAAAGATCGCGCCATTACTATTTAGTAACACTATAGTTAGGATGATTTAGTGAGAACTGACAGCACCCCCCGCCCGCCTATTCATCATGATCACTCACAATCAGCGTCAGCAAGTCACAGTGCCCACAGACCAGGCGACAAACACCACACCATGACGAATAGCCCCTCCCTCCAGCACCTTGATGCGGATGATTACTGGCTTGCAGGTGCAGGTCAGGCCATGGCTACGTTGCGTGAACGGGCACACCGTGCGGCTGGCAGTGAACTCCCAGTATTGATCTACGGCGCACTCGGCTCAGAGCGAGCGCGCATGGCCAGCTGGCTACATAAGAACAGCGGCCAAAGCGCCGAATTGATTCGCTTTAGCTGCACGGACAGCAATGAGCAGGCAAATCGTGAGTTGTTTGGCTTTCGAAACCGCCCGGGCTTGGTGGAGGCCGCAGAGGGGGGAACGCTGTATCTGGACGATATCGCCAAGCTACCCCTCAGCACCCAAGGGCGCCTGTTACGCCTGCTTGAAGACCATGAAAGCCGTCGCGTCGAGGATACCGTCAGTTGCCCAGCTAAGTTACGCGTGATCGCCAGCACACGCCACGATTTGTCGGCCATCTATCAGCAAGGGCATTTCTTGGAGGAGCTGTTACTGTGCCTGGAAAGTTTACAACTGCATATTCCGCCGCTCTCACAGCGCTCTCAGCCGGGATTGCGCCATCTGGTCGAACAATTGCTACAGCGTGAGAACGCCCGCCATGGCACGGGTCAAGAGATGACCCTATCGCGTAGCGCCATGAAAGCCATCCTCAACTACAGCTGGCCAGGCAATATGAAGGAATTAGAGAGCACTTTGCGCCGCGCCATCGTATTGCACCGCTCTAGTAGTCATAGCATTGAAGCTCATATGTTGGAATTGACGAGTACCTGCGGCTTTGGGGGCACAACGACGGTGGCGAGCACGAAGAATAATATGCAACCAGTAGCAGTGGCCACCCGTAGCGTGTCCGAAGAGCTGTCGCTGGAGGAGTATTTCCAACGCTTCATCCTAGAGCACCAAGACGCGATGAGCGAGACCAAGTTGGCGCGCAAATTGGGGATCAGCCGCAAATGCCTGTGGGAGCGCCGCCAGCGCTTTGGCCTCCCGCGCAACCACGCCAATCAGTCATCTAAATCGAGTGCAGCGGGTAGCCAGAGCCAACAAGCTGTGCCCGCTGCCGCTGTAGATGCAGTAGATGCAGTAGATGCAGTAGATGCAGTAGATGCAACTGTACCCGATGATGCAGAAACCGCCGCCCACACAACCGACACGCGGCTGCCACAAGCCATCTAAAGCTGGACGATACTGAACACTCGATAGCTGGCGCGACGGTCTATCGTCACCACTTTCCAGCTGCTGCACTGTGTCCCGGGGCGATGGCGACCATCCGCCGCCTGCACCGCGCCAATTATCAAGCCTACTTGGTCGGCGGTTGTGTGCGCGATCTGTTACTTGACCGCACACCTAAGGACTTCGATGTCAGCACCGATGCCCACCCGGAGCAGCTGTGCCGACTACTGCCTCGCGCCCGCATCATCGGACGGCGCTTCCCCATCGTCCACGTACGTACCGCCACAGCCTGCACTGAAGTCACCACTTTCCGGCGATCGCCGCACCCAAAGGGCGGCAAGCTGCAGTTCGGCGCTCGCGGTGAAATACTGCGCGACCGCGAATACGGGAGCTCCGTGGAGGAGGATGCGCTGCGCCGAGACTTTACTGTCAACGCCCTCTACTACGACCCGCTGGAGGACGGCGGCATCCTGCTGGACTGCCTCGGCGGCATGACAGATTTGCACCGCCGCCAGCTGCGTGTTATCGGTGTGCCCACTGTGCGCTACCGCGAAGACCCCGTGCGTATGTTGCGTGCGGTGCGCTTCGTCGCCAGCCTCGGCTTCAAGTTAGAGCGCCGCTCCGAGGAAGCGCTGAGTCGCGGCGCTCAGCAATTGTCGCTGGTGCGCCCAGCACGGCTCTTCGACGAGGCCTTCAAAGTACTGAGTAGCGGCCACGGCGAACACAGCTGGCCGCTATTGCAACAATACCGCCTACTAGAGCGGCTACTGCCGGACACCCAGCGCTGCCTTAATGCCTCCCCCGTTACCGAGGAGGCCACTCAACTGATCAATGCCATACTGCGGGACATGGATCAGCGCGTCCACAATGGACAGACAACTTCTATCTCCTTCCTCTACGCCGCGCTGCTTTGGCCCGTGATCCGTGCACGCCAAGCGATGCTCGCCCAGCAAGGCCGCAAGATGTCATCCGCCCAGTTAGTTGGCGAAACCATGGCGCGACAGCACGAGAGCACCCACATACCACGCCGCTTCGCACTGGCTATCGAAGACATACTACGGCTGCAATGGGCGCTCAACGCACCGCGCAGTGACCGCTCATTAGCGCAGCTGCATGCGTTCCACGCCGCCGTGCACCTGCTGGCATTGCGCGCCGCCAGTGGTGAGCCTGAGCTGTTGGAGCGTAGCGCTTGGTGGCGGCAAATAGCGAAACAAACGCCCGCCCCGCCACTGCGGCGATACGGTCGGGGTGTACACCGGTCTGGCCGCCGGGGAAACTTCCGTAATCGAGCTCCGCACAGCAACTCCGGCAGAGCACAGACAGACGACCGAGGGCGACGCTGAGTAGGGGTGCCCAAGTCGCCAGCCAAGCGCTCTACCAGCTGAACAGGCTGTGCAATGGCGTAGCAATAGAATGAAAATCATGGATAATTGGCCTAAAGAAGCCACCTGCGGAAAGAGCGATGAACGCGGGCAAGCAATGGACTGCGACGCAGGGCGCGACAAGTCATGGTGTGGTGGCCTATATCGGCCTCGGTAG
>JABABF010000196.1 GCA_014238345.1 Gammaproteobacteria bacterium | reverse complement strand
TCAGTGCGTCCTAGAACCTCTGGTGTGTGGTCATCAGAAGCAGTGAATGCGCTCGCTGGCAAGGCCAGACAACACAGCGCCACCCACAGAGCGCTCAGCGCGGTGGATAATTGGTGCTTTGGCGCTACCATCAGCTTAGTGATCACAGGTTTTCTGGTTTACTAGGCGCAAAAATCGTGCGCAGGGCTGTGGCGGTGCCCGAGGGTACAAACGAGGTGACATCGCCGCCCAGAGAGGCGATTTCACGCACCAGCGAGGAGGAAATATAGGACAGGCGATTGCTGGGAGCCAAGAAGATGGTTTCCAGCGGGGCTAATTCTCGGTTCATGGTTGCCAGCTGCAATTCGATCTCAAAATCCGAGACCATGCGTAGCCCGCGCACGACGACCATTGCCTTCTTTTGTACCGCAAAGTGAGTCAACAGCACATCAAAGCCACAGATTTCCACCCCATCGCCAAGATGGCCGAGCGCTTCATGAGCCATGTTGATGCGCTGCTGCAGTGTGAATAGCGGATTTTTCTTCCGGTTCTTGGCGATGGCGAAGATGACATGGCCGAACAGTCGCAAAGAGCGCTCGACGATATCTACATGACCGTTGGTAATCGGGTCGAAAGTGCCGGGATAGATGACCGTGCGATTCACTGATCAGCCTCCTTTACAGCGGTGCGGATACTGTGCGGGCACCGCATTGATACAGCGCATAATACACGCGCCCGGCGCACTGTGCGCGCAACCGGTGCCAATTCGCTGGTGCGTCTGGGATTTCCCCCTTCTCACACTCGGTATACACCAGTGCGCTATCGTGCAACAGCCCGCTGTGCGCCAGCGCAGCACAACATGGAGCGAGTAGCCCACTGGCATAAGGGGGGTCAAGGAAGACCAAATCGAAGCGGTGCTCCTCTAGCGGTTGCCGCAACCAGTCGCAGGCATTTCGGCACAATACTTGGGCTTGGGATGCAACTTCCAATCGGGCAATGCTGGCACCGATGCGTTGAGCGGCCTTGGGATCGGCTTCGATCAGCAGACTATAGGCCGCGCCTCGGGATAGTGCTTCCAAGCCCAGTGCGCCGCTACCAGCAAACAGATCTAGGCAGCGACATCCCGCAAGATATGGAGCCAGCCAATTGAAGACAGTTTCGCGCACACGGTCAGGGGTCGGTCGAGTACTTGGCGCGATTTTTCCGAGCCGCCGCCCGCGCCAGCGACCGCCTATGATACGTGGGTGTTGTGGCTTGGCGCTACGCACAGACAAGGGTGCTCCAGAGCGGGGCGCAGAAAGTCTAGTTTATCATTGGCTAATAGGCCGAGGTGCACTGTGAATTTGTCGCCGTGATCAGATTAGACCGTGTCAGTAAGCGCTATGCGGAGGGAGCCGAGGCGCTGTCCGAGGTTAGCCTCGAAATAGAAAATGGCGAAATGGTCTTTTTGACAGGTCACTCTGGTGCTGGCAAGAGCACCTTGCTCAAACTTATCATCCTGATGGAGCGTCCAACGCAGGGTCAGCTTTTTGTTGATGGACGTAACTTGGGGCAGGCCAGAGTGTCGGAGATCCCAGCGCTACGACGCCAGATCGGTGTGGTGCTACAGAACCCCCACCTATTGCCCGATCGTAGTGTGCACGAAAATGTCGCCCTGCCGCTCTTGGTCGCCGACCAGCCAGTGCGCAGTGTTGACCGTCGGGTGCGGGCAGCACTCGATCTCGTGGGTCTTGAGCCACTTGCACAGCGCATGCCAGTCTCACTATCGGCTGGCGAGCAGCAGCGGGTGAGCATCGCCCGTGCCGTGGTCAATCGACCGCGCATTCTATTGGCTGATGAGCCGACTGGCAATTTGGATGCTGAGCTGTCAACCGAGATCATGCAGCAGTTTATGCATCTGAATGCAGCAGAGGTGACGGTAGTCATCGCCACGCATGATGTGTTGCTGATCAAGCAATTTCCCCGCCGCAATGTGCTGTTGCGTAACGGCCAAGTCGAGCGTGACCAGCCAGCAACAACACCATGACAATCCCGTGAAGCAGTCGCGACGTAACCGCCAGCGACCCGCGCCTTCGTCACCGCGTCGCCCTGGCCAAGTCGGCGCTTGGCGTGGTTGGATCGGCAATTTTGTTGCACTGCACCGGCAGACCATGCGCGAGAGTTTGCTACGACTGCTGGCTATGCCATTGCCGACTGCGCTGAGTTGCCTCACCATCGGCGTGGCGTTGGCGCTACCCATGGGACTCTACATAGTGCTTGGCAATCTTGATGCACTGGGGCGCAGCTGGGAGCGTAGTATCGGCGTGTCGGTTTTTTTGCATCTTCACATGGAAGACTCGCGTGGGCAGGCGTTGGCGCAGCGTGTGCGTGAGTGGCCTGAAGTGGGCTCTGTTGAGTGGCGTAGCGCACAGGAATCGCTGGAGGAGTTTCGCAATTGGTCAGGGTTTGGCGACATCATTGAGGGGCTCGGGCAGAATCCATTGCCTGCGGTTCTGTCAGTGCGCCCTAGCGAGGCTTTCCCGAGTGCCGCCCAGATGGCGGCCTTGCGTGAGGCGCTGGTAGCTCTGCCTGAGGTAGAAGATGCGCGGGTGGATTTGGAATGGGCGCAACGCCTGCGTGAACTGGTTCAGCTGGGTCGCCGCTTTACCGTGGCACTAGGGTTGTTGCTGTCATTGGGGGTGGTTGTGGTGGTGTATAACGCCATTCGCTCATCCATCGCTGCCCGACGCTTGGAGATTGTCGTGATGCAATTGGTCGGTGGCAGTCCGGCCTTTGTGCGCCGCCCTTTCCTCTACAGTGGTTTGTGGTATGGCTTCGGCGGTGGCATTTGTGCTTGGTTGGTGGTGCAGTCCTATCTGCTCTGGATCAGCGCCCCGGTAGCTCGTCTCGCCCAGCTGTATGACAGCCAGTTCGCGCTGAGCGGCCTCGGTTGGGTACACAGTGTGGCGCTGTTTGGTATCGCCACATTCTTTGGTCTGCTCGGAGCCTGGTTTGCTGTGGTGCGTCAGGTGGCGCAGATCGGCGCAGAAGAGGATGGTGCTGGCTTCTAGCGCACAGGGAAAAATAGCTAAATTAGGTGGGGGCAGTGGAGTGCATGTGAGCCGCCATGCAGCATTCCTCTCTGCTATAATAATCTGGCTATGGCGACTCAATCACAATCTGTTGGCAGTGCTACCAGCGCGGCTAAGGCGCGGGCACTCAGCACCCCTCTGCCCCTGTGCCCGGGCACGGACATCCACACTTATACCCGCCGTGTAGATGCATTGCCGGTACTGAGCCGAGAGCAAGAAGTGGAGTTGGCTGGTGCTTACCACGAAGAGAATGACCTTGACGCAGCACGGCAGTTGGTACTGGCCAATTTGCGCCATGTGGCTTATGTTGCGCGTCGCTACGCTGGTTACGGCTTGCCGCATGCGGACTTGATTCAAGAGGGCAATATTGGCTTGATGAAGGCGGTCAAGCGCTTTGACCCATCGCAGTTCAAGGTACGTTTTATTTCCTTTGCCATTCACTGGATTCGGGCGGAGATGCAGGAGTACATCCTGCGCAATTGGCGCTTGGTCAAGATTGCCACTACCAAAGCCCAGCGGCGGCTGTTCTTCAATCTTCGTGGGGCGCGTTCGCACTTGGGTAGACTGACGGATCAAGAGGCCGATGCAATGGCTCTGCAGTTGTCGGTGCCATTGCGAGAGCTGCGGCAGATGGAGCAGCGCATGGCGGCACCAGAAATTTCCTACGATGGTGCTACCGAGGGAGAGGATGGCGACCGCGATGCTGATAGTGGCGGTTATCGGTCAGAGCCCGCTACTTATTTAGCAGCTCCAGATGCCGATCCAGCCAGTGAATTTGCCGATCGCCATTGGCGACAGTCACGAGCCAAAAATTTGCATAGTGCACTAGAGAGTATGGATAAGCGTTGCCAGGATATTATCCGTTGCCGTTGGTTGGCTGAGGATACCAAGCGAGCCACTTTGCAACAGTTGGCCGAGCGCTATGGGGTTTCCGCTGAGCGCATCCGCCAGCTCGAGAAGCGATCATTGCGCCAACTGCGCGATCAGTTGCGTGTGAACGAGGGGCTGATTGCCTGATTGGTTCCTGTCTGTCCGTGCCACGTGGCGAGGGTATAGGCGGAGATACGCTATGCAGGGTACCCGTGATATCCGCGTTATTGCTGGCCTTTGCCGCTGTTAACAGTTTTATCGTCGCCACTGTCTCCATCTGTTGTTGTCTGCGAGACTGGCGCTGGTGCAGACAGCGTAGCAACAGCAAGTAGAGCATAGCTTGATGTTGATCGCCACGGCGTGTTACTTGAGCGTATTCCGACCGGCGTTCCTCTGCTGGCGGTGAGGTAGCTGTTTGCTCTTGGTAGGGTGCTGTTTAGCTGAGTGCTGTATTGCGATGCCATCGGTATTGTGTGGTGTGGTGCGGTGTG
>JABABF010000195.1 GCA_014238345.1 Gammaproteobacteria bacterium | reverse complement strand
TTTTACCAATTATTAATATATAAAAATTAGAACAATTATGAATTTATGTTCCAAGTGGAACACCAGCACCTTCACTTAAAAACACAGGAATAGTTAAAAGAACAGCTACACCTTCAACCGAAAGCATTAATATTGTTAATCAAGAAATAGTAGTTGATTTAGCACCCCTTGGAACAAATCCAACAATTAAAGTTCAAAATCCAATTAGTGATACTGATGGAACAATAGGACTTAAAATTGCTCCTATTTATTTTAAAATTGATACTGATAACGGAAGTTTAACGATTAACTCTGCTGGAATTAATGGTTTAATTTTAACTTATTTAGGAACAGATATTGGAAAAAAAATTATTACAGATATTATTTTAAATTGAAATAAAAGTGCTGAAGGTATGAAATCTATATTAGATGTTTCAAATACTCAACTTGCTGGAATTGATATTAAAATAACATAAGGAGTGTTAGTGAAGAAAAGAATTAAACTTAAAGTTTCACAATTAAAAGAAGGTGATGTATTAGTTTTTCAGTCAGATAATACTTTTTCTAATGAACCAAACGGTTCAGGAACCGTAATAACTATTAAAGCGGGTTCAAATATTACTGTTGAAAGAAATGGTGAAGAATATGAAATTTCCCTTGGTGAAGCTATTAAATTAGAAATTGAAGCAAACAGTTTAGGTTTAACAACATTAGGAACAACTGTCGCATCAAACAAAACAAATTCATTAGCAAATTTTAATAAACCAATTAATCTTCCAACAAAAGACAAACAATTATTATTAATAAATAAAGATGGAACAAATAGTTATGTTGATGAAGCAACTGGCGGAGATTCGTCTGACTGAAGCACACACCCAGCAATTCAAAATGTAGATATGAATCAAAAACAAGTAAGAAATGTTTATATTATTGCTAATGTTGATGGTGGTTATTTTTATGGTTTTGCTTTTAATCAAAAAACTGATACTAAAGAAGCAAGTATAGGTGTTTTAGATAAGAAATCAAGCCCAAATGAAGCAGT
>JABABF010000194.1 GCA_014238345.1 Gammaproteobacteria bacterium | reverse complement strand
CCGGAGCCACTGCCTGTAATTCGGCTGACAACGCTCCCAGCGCTCCCTCGCTATAGGCCGCTACACACGGGCTATCCGCAATCCGCCCCCGTGCCGCCAGCCCACCAAAGTGGTCGAAGAAGAACTGCTCGAAAGGAGATGCACTCTCCTCCAAAGCTGGCAATAAGCGCTCGGCTAGTCGCAACTCCCCACCCGCCTGCGCACCGATGCCGAGGCGGCGCGCTAGATGTGCCTCCATCGCCTCCTTCAATGTGGGCTCAAAGACCTCTGCCGCCGCGCGCAAATCATCTACCGAGGCCACCCGCCCAAAGCACTCGGCCAAGCGGCAGACATTCCACAACACGGCCTCGGGCTGGCGACCGTAGCAGTAAAGCCCGGTGTGGTCGAAATAGGCAGCCGTGAAGTTCAGGTCTAGGTGCGGCAGGAAACGCCACGGCCCGTAATCAAAACTCTCGCCAGTGATGTTAATGTTGTCGGAGTTCAGCACCCCGTGCACAAAACCCGCCGCCATCCACGCCGCCGCCGTCGTCGCTGTGCGCCGTGCTACGGCAGCCACCAAGTCGGGCGCCAGGCGCTCTGCCGGAGCCTCGGCATCCAGCTCATCCAAATAGTGGCGAGCGCTGTGGCGAGCGAGCTCAACCAGCACCTCGTCGTGGCCGAGCGCCGCCAAGCGCTGGAAACTGCCGATGCGGATATGCGAATGCGACAGCCGCACCAACACCGCGCTGCGGGTCGGCGAGGGCTCGTCGTGGCGTTGCAAAGCCTCGCCCGTCTCGATCACCGAGAAGGTTTTGGAGGTGTCTACCCCCAAGGCCTCTAGCAGCTCGGTAGCCAGCAGCTCGCGCATCGCACCTTTGAGGGTCAGGCGGCCATCTCCCTGGCGCGACCACGGCGTAGTGCCACTGCCTTTGGTGCCGAAATCGCGCAGGCAACTGTCCACTGGGTCCACCGCCTGTGCAAATAGGAAGCCGCGGCCATCCCCTAAATCTGGGTTGTACTGGCGAAACTGGTGGCCGTGATAACGCAGCGCCAGCGGCTGTGGCAGGCTGTCTGGCAACGGCTCAAATGCCCCGAAATGCGCGCGCCAAGCCGACTCATCCAGCGCTCCCAATCCCATCCGCTCCGCCCAGCGCTGATTGCGAAAACGCAGTATCGATTTGGGAAACGATGCGGGAACCACGGGGTCGAATAGCGCTTCCCCCAAGTCCAGATGTGTGCTACGGCCAGTGAACATAGGTCAATCTCTATCTAAAGACGGCAGCCGTGTCAGCGCGTGGCAACTCCGCTCCCCCGCGCAATTGTCTGCTCAGCACCATAGCACAGCTCCCGCCACCAGAAACCACCAGCTAGCGCCCCGCCAGTGGTAGCCGATAGTGTAGGCGCAAAAAGACCCCGCGCGGCTGCCCCTGATAGCCCGCAGCTGGCTCCCAACGCTTGTTCAATATATTTTCCAGCGCCACTGCCAAGCGCAGCCCCGCGCCCAGTCGCCGCGAAGCGCGTAGGTTCAGCAGGGAATAAGCTGCCAGCTGTTGTCCAAAATCCCGCCGCTCGCCGGTGAACTCCAGGCCGCCACCGAACTGCCACAACCCCAGCGTGCGATCTAAGTCAAGGCTCAGCCGATAGCGGGCACGGCGCAACAGATCTCGCCCAACATCTAAGTCGCGTGGGCGGAGCAGTGTCAAGGCCGCGCCCCACTGCCAGTCCTCCACCACGCCGTTCAGCTCCAACTCCAGGCCGTCAATCTGCGCGCGAGCGGTATTCTCTGCGCGCTGGGTGGCAAAGCTATAGCTGATGAGTTCGTCGACCCGCTGATGGAAAGCCGCCAGTGCCCAACCGACCCCGCTGTGCGACCCGCTGAGGCGCAGCTCCAATGATTGCGACTCTTCGGGCTGCAAACTGGCATTACTGAAGCCGGGGAAGTAGAGGTCGTTGAAACTCGGTGCTGTAAAGGCCTCGCCCCAGGACAGCGCCAGCTCGATATCGCGCGGCAGCTGCCAGGCGACATCGGCGCTAAAGGTCCACCGCTCGCCGTACTGGTCATCATCATCGTGGCGCAGCGCCAAGGCCAGTCCCAACGGCTCCCAATGCCCTTGGTAATGAACAAAAACACCGTTGCTCGCACGGCGGGCATCATAGCTGCCAGTGAGCGACTCCCAGTGATGGTCGCCGCCCAGCGCCAGCTGCCCACCGTGTTCGCCGAGGCGCAGCTCCTGCCACCAAGCCACCGAGCGGCGGTGGCTGTCGTAGCGTCCGGGATAGCTGCCATAAGACTCGCGCCGGTCGCGCGAGCGCCCCAGCTCCAAATGCCACGACCACGCTGGCAAGGGTTGCCAATCCCAGGCCAGCGAGCTGCGAGCCAAGCGTAGCGCCTCATAGCTGTGCTCGCTGTCCGCTGGCAATACCAAGGGCGGGAACGGCAACACATCGCCCTCTAGCTGAGCCCGACTGCTGGCATGCCGAAGTCGCCAGCGCCCCAGCGACTCGCTGTCATAACCCGTGGTGAAACGCAGCGAGCGGGTGCGGGCAGCATCGCGGTCGGGATGGCCATCGGCGAGTAGATGGTCAATGCCCTGACTATCGGCGTGGCGCAGAGCGGCGCTGAACATAGCCCCACTATCTTGCCAGTCAATCGTTAGCCCCGACTCAACACTGCGCTGACTGCCCAGCCCGAAGTCCACCCCCAGCCCAGCCTCGCCGCCCCGCCGCGTGAAAATCTGCACCACACCGCCGAGTGCCTGCGAGCCATAGAGCGCCGAGCGCGGCCCGCGCACCACTTCGATACGCTCAATATCATCCAGTGACAGCAATTCCAGCGAGGCCAGCCCACTGGCCACACTGTCGATGCGCACCCCATCCACCAACACCAATACATGATTGCTTTCCGAGCCCCGCAAAAAGAGGCTGACCAAGCTGCCACGACCACCGTTGCGCGTCAGCTGTACCCCCGGCAGGTGACCCAACAAGGCAAACAGGTCAGGAGCCTGAAGGCGCTCTATATCAGTGCGCTCAAGTACGCTGACGGCGGCCAGCGTCTGTCCCGGTGGGCGCGGCAAGCGGCGGGCGCTGACTATCATTTCCTCCAGCGCCGCCGAGGGTGTGGTAATCGGTGGCGGCGCGGCCAGCACCGAAGTGCTCAGGCACAGCGACAGGCTCAGCGCCACGGCAACGCACCCTCCCTCCCATCGGCACAGCCGAGGTGGCGGCGGTATCAACATAATCATCCTCCAATCTCTATAAGCGGGCTATCAATAGCGGCGCTGTAAGGAGGGATGTCTAATACAGGGCAACCCGGCGGGCGGGGCAACCACTGACTACAGCCCACCGCTGCATCGCATGGAATGACCGGAGCCGGTATCGGGCTACACCGCCGAGGGCGGCTGACCATTGCGAGGGCAGCGCCGGAATCGCACCAGAGCGGTGTTTTACCGGACTTCCCGTGCACCCGCCGTCACCCAAAGACCGGCGGCGGGCTACCCACGGCAAGCCGAGTATAGCGCATGGTGCAAGGCTGATGAGGCTTGCACTACAGGGCTCTGAAAGCTGCCACTCCATGGGGAGAGATGCCAACGCGCCGCGCTCAATTTCTGCAAGGACGGGCGGGCTTATTGGATCATCAGAGCAGACAACAGATCAAGAGTGCATTCCAATGCAAATCTTTCAAGCTCTGAGGGCTAGAGAGTGGAGGCGAGTGTATTCTTGGGAGTTTCCGTCAATGCCTAGTGCTGTCATTGAGGTGTTAGGAGCGCATGGCGATAATAAGCTGACTACCAAGGATGCTGAGCTCGCTGGTGATGCCCCGATGTACGATTTGTCGATGGCCAGTGCAAT
>JABABF010000193.1 GCA_014238345.1 Gammaproteobacteria bacterium | reverse complement strand
TCTCGCGGGCGACCGCCGAGGCGCTAGCCCTCCTGGGCCTGTTGTGCATCGGCGTCCGTGTGACAGCTTTCTCGGATGCCACTGCCTTCCCAGGCTGGGCGGCACTGTTGCCCTGTATGGGTACCGCGCTGTGCATCCACGCCAACAGCGACCGTCCGACATCCGTGGGTCTCTGGCTCAGTTGGCGACCCGTTGTCTACATCGGCCTACTCTCCTACTCGCTGTACCTATGGCACTGGCCATTACTGGTGCTGGGCAAGTATTGGCTAGTGCGCGAATACACACCTTGGGAGATCGCTCTGATCTTATCGCTGTCGTTGGCGGCGGCGGCGCTGTCCTATCACTTCGTCGAACAACCCTGCCGACGGCGCAGAGGCGGCATCCCACTGCGCCGACTATTGCCTGCCTGCATCACCATCGCCATGGCGTTGGGACTGACCGCTACTTATAGATTTTTGAGCTACGACACCGCTCCATCAAGTGCGGAGCGAGTGCAGTTAACCCTCCAACAACACCACAGCAGACGCGCCACACGACAACGCTACGCAGATGATTGTGTCGCACAGGCTCAACCCGCCTATGTGGGGGAGTATAGCTTGTGCCAACTGGGCTCACGCGCCCCTGCTAAGGCCCAGCCACTCTTTTTGCTATGGGGCGATAGTCACGCCGCATCTCAGTACATAGCAATTGACAGGTTGGCCAGTGAATGGGGTATTAGCGGCCATTTTCCACAGCACAAAAATGATTTCTCCTGCCCTATATATTGCGAGCACTGTGAGGAAACTATTGAGCCAATACTGCAATATATCCACACCCGTGGCATCCAAGATGTTTTGCTTATCTGCCGCTGGGATGGGCAGTTCACCTCCATCGTCCCAGATAGTTCTAGAGAAGCTGAAATTGAGGAACTGCTACAGCGCCATCAGACCACCAAACTACGCTCGCTAAACGAGCGGGTACACCTCAGATTTGCCAAGATACATGCGACGGGAGCTACCATCTGGTTCCTGATGCAAGTGCCTTATCTCAATATCTCAAGACGCACCCTTGAATACGCCGCCCACGATGCTCAGGGCACTTCCACCACCCTCTATGCTCAAGAGCAAGGAAACTTCCGCGCTATGTTGCAGGCTATGCTTGAGCGCATACCAGCTGCGTTCAACATCCAAATCCTTGACCCGATGCCATTGATGTGCTCGAAACAAGGCTGCCCCTATATCTACCAGGGCGAAGCCGTCTATATTGATGAAGATCACCTCCAGCGAATTACCGCCCTCCGCTACAAAGATGTTTTTCTCCCTATGATGGAGGCCATCGTCACCCGCCAAAAGCCAGTGATAACTACGCCGTGACAGCTAATAGCTCGGCCACTCAGCCTCCACTAACTTGCTACCAGCTGGCCAGCTCAGCGCATCCGCCGCCACCACCTCAGGTAACTTGCCCCCGTGCGCATAGCGTCTCCGGTGTCGCCTTGAGCATAAATCCGCGTAGCCAGATGCGCTTGGAGATGTCGGGCAAGGTCTGACTCTCAACGCACCGGGCAACCAGCCAATAGTGTGTTGTGCGCCTACAATCCCAGCTGCACTCTTCAATCTCTGACAGCCAGCGAGTCGGCAGAGTGCATTATTTAGGCCTTCCCTAGGACTGTGATAATCCGTTCAGTGTTTGCTGAAATCGGCAACCAAAGCCCCGAGTGAAGTGCGCCTGCGGCGCGGCAACGCGATATTTGGCCTTGCCCTGTTTTTCCTAAGGAGCCTCAGCGCCCCCGTCAATCAGTGAGCGCAGGCGGATATTGAGACGCCGCTTGTGACGTGCAACCTTGTTGGCATGGATCACCCCTTTATTGGCCAGCTGATCTAATTTGGCACTCGCCGATCGATATAAGGTCTGACTGGCCTCGCGATCCTCGGCTTCAATCGCCGCCAAGACTTTCTTCACCGCCGTGCGACCCGCCGCGCGTTGCCCAGAACGCAACTGCCGCCGCAGCTCAGACTGTCGCGCCCGCTTAGCTGCCTGCCTGCTATTTGCCACTATTCTCTCCTCATGCCAGTTAATAACCCTGAGCTAAGCGCATTATCCCCAGCACAGCAGTAATGTCAAATGGCTCCGCCAAGAACTCACCACCACGCAGTGGCAATAGTTCTGCCAATCTCCCTTGTCAGCGCTTGATAAACTGTGGTGTCAATGGTACGATAGATGATTGAGTAATCGCTAGTTGTAACAGAACGGATTCAAATATGACACCAGAAAAAACTTTTGGCAACACGGATGCGGCGCGCGATGAATATCAGCAGCTCATCACCCGCTCACGCCCCTCTTATCCCCTGCCCATGCCCTATGGCTGGTTTGCCGTTTCCTTCAGCGACCAACTGGCCGCCAAGCAATCCAAGCCGTTGCGCTACTTCGACACCGACTTGGTGCTGTTTCGCACCGAGTCTGGCCACGCCGCTGTACTCGATGCCTACTGCCCACACCTTGGTGCCCACCTCGGCTACGGCATCCACGAAGAAGTCGGCCACGGCGGGCGCATTGAAGGTGAAACCATTGTCTGCCCTTTCCACGCTTGGCGTTTCAATACCAAGGGCGAGTGCGTCGAGGTGCCCTATGCCACTAAAATCCCGCCCAAGGCGCAGGGTAAAGCCTGCCTGCGTGCGTGGCCAACACACGATGCCAACGGTGTCATCTATGTGTGGTACCACCCAGCGCAAGCCGAGCCCATGTGGGAAGTCGACAGCTACGAAGAAGCGGCTGGCGGTGACTGGGGTGAGCAAAATCGCTTCGAGTGGGTAGTGAAAACACACACCCAAGAATTGGCTGAGAACGCGGCCGACCCCGCCCATTTCCACTATGTACACCGTGCCGATGCCGTGCCCGAATGGGACATCAAATACGATGGGCACCGCGCTACTGGCGAGCAGAAGGTCGGCTTCCAGACACCGCGTGGGGTCGTCAACGGTTTTATCCGCACCTCCTCTGACGGCCCCGGCCAAGGCAATACCCGCTTCAGCGGTCTGTGTGACACTTTCATGATGGGTCTGGCCACCCCCATAGACGAAAACATCGCCCTCATGCGCTTTGCCTTTACCCAACACCGGGACAGCGAAAAAAGCAACATCGCTAAAGGCTTGATCCGCGATGTAGTCGGTCAGTTTGAAGAAGATAAGCCTATCTGGGAAAACAAGCGGTTCCGCGCCTCGCCTATGCTCAGCGACGGCGATGGCCCGATCGCCCAGTTCCGAAAATGGTATGGGCAGTTTTATCATGACTTTGACCCAACGCAGCTACGCAGTGGTGCATGATTTAAAGTGATTGAGGAAAACATAGGCACAACGGATCCCTCAAGCCGTAGCCTAGGCAATCCCGACATTGCACAGAGAGAGTACAAGCAGCTGCTGTGTCTCTCTCGCCCGAGCTACAAAATGCCGATACCAGTAGGCTGGTTTTGTGTGTCCTACTCTGATGAGCTGAAGATCGGAGAATCTAAACCACTGCGCTACTTCGACACCGATTTAGTATTGTTTCGCACTGAATCTGGTCGCGCCGTGTTGCTTGATGCCTACTGCCCACACCTTGGTGCCCACCTCGGCTACGGCATCCACGAAGAAGTCGGCCACGGCGGACGCATTGAGGGCGAGACCATCGTCTGCCCCTTCCATGCTTGGCGTTTCAATGCCGAAGGCGAGTGCGTGGAAGTACCCTACGCCAGCAAGATTCCACCCAAAGCCAAGGGTCGTCCCTGTATCCGCGCTTGGCCGGTACGTGAGCTCAACGGCGTGATCTCTGCTTGGCACCATCCCAAGGGAGCCGATCCACTGTGGGAAGTGCTGAAATATGAAGAGGCCAACAGCGACGAGTGGGGAGAACAAACGCGCTTTGAGTGGACGGTGAACACGCCTATGCAGGAGATGTCTGAAAACGCTGCCGACCCAGCGCACTTTCTCTATGTACATCGCGTCCACGACATGCCTCAATGGGACATCAAATACGATGGGCATCTCTCTCAGGGGGTGCAAAATGTCAACTTCCGTACACCGCGCGGATCAGTAGCGGGGTCGATCAGCTCGGTCGCCAACGGCCCCGGCCAAGGGACAACCCGCTTCTCGGGTCTGTGCGAGACCTTCCTGATGGGTCTAACCACACCAATTGACCACTGTACCTCGCATGTGCGCTTTATCTTCATTCAAGCCAAGGCAGACGAAGGTAGTAACATCGCAAAGGGGCTGCTCCGAGACATCGTCAAGCAATTTGAAGAGGACAAGCCTATCTGGGAGCACAAGCGCTACCGCCCGTTGCCGATACTGTGCGACGGCGACGGCCCCATCGCCAGCTTCCGCAAGTGGTACAGCCAGTTCTACTCCGACTTTGATGTAGGGATGTTGTAGGCTATCTGCACTGTCACTGCCAAGCTGAATCCTGTTAGCAAGAGACCTACATATCCAGCATCTGCACAAGATCAATCAAGCAACAGGTGCCGATAAAACCTCCGCCCTTTGCTGTCGTCAGCTAGATTCTCCACCTCTTCGGCATCAATGGCCAGTGGCTTGGCAAAGTGGCACGATTGATGCGGGTGGTTCTCCCACTGCATGAGTCATTTGCTTGCGTGATGTTGTGTGATAATGTCACTGGTGATCGCTACTACAGACCCAGATGCCCGATTCTGCCTATTGCAAAGCTATGGCTGGACAGGTATCCACACCTGCCCGATGCCCTGCCAGTCTAAAGTGCGAATACGGCAGAATTATGCGGTCAGCACTGCTGCGATACCCCTCATTGGCAATAGACTCCCGCCACCCAGAAAGAATTAAACCATGTCCCTTTTAACCGGTAGCTCGGGCGGCGATGCCTCAGCGCACAGCGAATACCGCCAGCTGATCACCCTGGATCGACCCGCCGCACCCATGCCGATGCCGTTTGGCTGGTACTGTGTGCTGTACTCCGATGAGCTACCGCCCAAATCCTCAATGCCACTCAAGTACTTTGATACCGATCTCGTGCTGTTTCGTACCGAATCCGGTCGTGCTGTGTTGTTCGATGCCTACTGCCCCCACCTCGGTGCCCATCTAGGCTATGGCATCCACGAAGAAGTGGGGCACGGTGCCCGTGTTGAGGGTGAAACCATCGTCTGCCCATTCCACGCCTGGCGCTTTAATGTCGCTGGTGAGGTGGTTGAAATCCCCTACGCTGAAAAAATCCCCCCCAAGGTACGCGGCAAACGTTGCATCCGCTCATGGTCCGTACAAGAGGCCAATGGTGCCATCTACACTTGGTACCATCCGCAGCGGGTTGAGCCTATGTGGGAAGTGCCCGACCATCCCGAGGCCTCATCAGATGAGCAGTGGGGCGATCAGCAGCGTTACGAGGGCTTGGTGCGTACTCACATTCAAGAGATGGCCGAAAACTCGGCCGATATGGCGCACTTCCGCTTTGTGCACCGCACTGCCGATATCCCGCGCTGGGATGTCAATTACGACAAACACCACTCCAACGGCGACCAAAAAATGCGCTTTCAGACCCCCAAGGGAGTGGCAGAAGGCTCAGTTCTCACCTATGCCAATGGCCCAGGACACACCACAACTCGCTTCAGCGGCCTGTGTGAGACCTTCCTGTTGGGGCTACCCACACCAGTTGATGCCTCAATGGTGCACATGCGCTTTGCCTTCACCCAACAGCGCGGCGACGAAGAGAATCCACTGGCTCAGGCGCTGATCAAAAACTTGGTCAGCCAATTTGACGAGGACAAGCCCATCTGGGATCACAAACTGTACCGACCAGCACCTCTACTGTGCGATGGCGATGGCCCGATCATGCGCTTTCGCAAATGGTATAGCCAGTTCTACGACAACGGCGAACCAGCGCAGACGGCAAACTAAGCTCTTCTAGGGCTAGCGCAGCGAAGCGGCTCCAGGTGGCGGCACCCTGCCAGTCGTCTACAACTGCTTGAGTATTTCCTCGGCGCTACTCACCGAGATCCCCACGCCGTCGGGCTCCAATCCCACATGACGCACCACGCCATCTTCTATCACCAAAGCGTAGCGCTTAGAGCGCACACCTAAACCAAAAGCGGTGGCATCCAGTTCCATGCCCACCGCACGGGTGAACTCGGCCATGCCATCGGCGGCCATCACTAGGCTGGTAGCGTTTTTATCCTTGCCCCAAGCATCCATGACATAGGCATCGTTCACCGACAGGCAGACGATATGGTCGACACCGCGCTCCTTGATCTTGTCGGCCAGCGCGACATAGCCCGGCAGGTGCGACATTGAACAACCCGGTGTGAACGCCCCGGGTACCGCGAATAGCACCACCTTACCCGTGCCAAGCAGCTCTGCCGTTGGCGCATCCTGCGGACCCTTCTCCCCCATGACTTTCAAAGTCACCTGTGGCACCTGATCGCCGACCGCTATACTCATAACAAACTCCTGATATTAGGTTGAGAGCCAAGCTTTATATACGTATTTTAGCGATGTTTCCGCGGGTCATGCAAGCTGTTGCTCCGGACTACGGGTTGCCATCAAGATTGCACCATCGCCCAACCGTAGGGCAATCTATAATCGCGCTCAATGCCACCGCCTATTGCAATCCGCTATGGCCGTCATCCTGTGCTTGAGTACCCAAGAGCTCCGCGAGCAACGCTTGGGCGGCCAGCGTAGCGTCGGCGGTAGCCTGCGCGCACTAGCCGCCGCCGGACACCAGGTCATCTATCTGCGACCCCAACACGAGGCGGTGGAGCTGGAGTTGGCACCGCGCCTGCGCATGATCGGGGTGGCGACGCGCCCGCGCGAAGGTCTACGCAGCCTGCTCTACGGCCTGTGGCACAACATGCCCTACAAATTCGCCAAATACCACAGCGCCGCACTGTGTCGGGCAGCCGTCGCCGCTGGGCGCGCCGCCAATGCCGAGTGGCTACTGGTACACGGCAGTCACTTGGGACGGCTGGGGTTGGTCGTGGCAGCTGAGTTGGCTATTCCCGCCGTGTTGCGTCCACACAACCTCGAATATCAGCTCGTCGAGCAATACGCCAAGGAGTTGCCGCAACCACTGCGGCTAGCAGCGCGCTGGCAAGCCCAGCTGACACAGCGGTGCGAGGAAGCACTATGGCGGGAATACGCGCACTGTTGCTTCATCTCCGATGTGGATCGACAACAGGCCGGAGACCGCGCCCGTGGCGCACACTGTGTCTACGACGGTATCGAACTGCCGCCATTGCCAACTGCTGTGCCACCGCCACTGTCTTTTGTCATGAGCGGTCAGCTGTGCACAGTGGCAAATCGCAGCTCAATCCGCTGGTTTTTGGAATGCGTATGGTTGCCATTGTGGCACAGTGGACAGCTAGAGGGTGCCACACTGAGCATCACGGGAGAGGCACAGGAATTGCGTCAACTAGCGAGCGTAGGTAGCCGCCTCACTGCCGCACACGGCATCCAATTGACGGGCTTTGTCGCGGATTTCCAACACGAAGTGGCTCGCCATGCCTGGTTCGTATCGCCCACTCGAATCGGCTCTGGCTACCGGCTCAAGGTGGTCGAAGCCGGTGCAGCAGGAGCAGCGCTTTTACTCTGTCCACTCGACGAGCAGATGTTGGATTTCCTTCAAAACGATTATAATTGCCGAACGTTTAATGATGCTCAAAGCTTTATGCAAGCATGGGCATCTGGTGAGCGGGAGCGCTTAGCGCAGCAATTCACCACTGATTTACGCGCCTCAATGGATTGGTCGCATCATGCTACAGAACTGCTGAGATGTGTGTCGTGAGCAAAGCCCCCACCGTTTCTATCTTGATGCCCAATCGCAATATGTCGCCTTGGATTGAGCAGGCGATCAACTCAGTGCGAACACAAACTTTTGAGGATTGGCAGCTGATCGTTATAGACGATGGATCCAGCGATGATTCGCCACAGCAAGTGGCGCGCCACTGCGCCGAAGACCCGCGCATCCATCTCATCCAGTTGCCGCACAGCCTCGGCCCCCGACAGGCTCGCAACCACGGCACCCGAATCGTCCAAGGTCGCTATGTCGCCTTTCTCGACAGCGATGACTACTGGCTACCCAATAAACTTGAGCGCCAAATCGCTATGATGCGCCAGCACAAAGCAGTCTTAAGTTACTCAGCCTACCAGCGTATTGATGAGCGCCAGCAACCCAGTCACACTGTCCACACTGTCAAAGTGCCCGATACCGTCACTTACGACCAGCTGCTGCTCCTCAATGTCATCAGCACTGCCACAGCGATGTACGATCGGGAACAGGCAGGGAATATCTACAATTTCCACCCGTGGGGAACCGTTGACTACGCCCTCTGGCTCTACTTGTTGCGTCACCACGGAGCGGCGCAGGGCATTCAAGAGCCACTATCCGTTTATCGCATGCGACCAGAGTCGGTGTCCAGCGACAAAATCCGCGCTGCCGCCCGACGCTGGCTGTTGTACCGTCACTGCGAGCGCATGAACTGGTTTTACAGCTGCTTCTGCTTTGCAATCTATGCGGTACGCGCCTTGCATCGAGACTTGCCGCGCCGCGGCCTCGCACTCGGCATCGGCTCTAAAGCTCCCTAAGATCCCATGATCACAGCTGATGCCCTGGCGGATTTTGAACTGAGTCTACCGCAATCGTCTACTCAGCTCTTAAGTCAAGTGGAAGTGGGGCTGGTGTTGCCCACATTCAATCGCTATGACTATCTGTGTAAATGTACTGAATCATTAGCACAAGGGCACTACGAGCACGTGGCGCTAGTCATCGTTGACGATGCCAGCGATGATCCCAATACACAGCGCTTGGTTGCCGAGTTCGAGCTGCCCGGTGTGCCAATATTCCGCGCCCGACGACGGCTCAAGGAGGGCTTCCTTATACACGAAAACCTGCGCTTCGGCTGGGATCTGCTGTGCCAACATACGAGCTGTTCTCAGCTGTGTGTGCTGGACAGCGATACCATCGTGCGTGCACACTGGCTTGAGCAGCTGCACACACACTATCCCGCGCTACAAGAGCGCTATGGTAGCGTGATTCTCAGCGGCTTCAATGCAATCGAACACCCCGCCATGCGCAATGAACGCGACCACTGCTTGAAACGCAGTGTCGGCGGCTGCAATCTGTACTTCAGCCGCGACATTTATGAGGACTGGCTGCGCTCCATCCTAGTCGAGCACTGGGACTGGCGCATGGTGGAGCAAACGCAGGAGCGCGAAGTGAGTATCGCCTGCCTGCGTCCTTCCGTAGTGCAGCATATCGGCCAGCACGGCATCTGGTCGGGCGGCTTGGCCAATTTCGACTTTGCCACCGACTACTTTCTCGGTGCCAATTCGGCGGCAACGCTACTTGGGTACCTCGTGCGCGCTCTGCGCAAACTCCCTGGCATCAGTCGCCGTTAGAGGAGCTTCAAAGCCCCAACGTGGCGAGACGGCTCGCCCGATG
>JABABF010000192.1 GCA_014238345.1 Gammaproteobacteria bacterium | reverse complement strand
TTACCGCCATCGATAGCGGCGAAGAGGAAGATCAATTAAGAGCCTCCAACAAATTGACCGCCAAGGCGAACAACAAAGATCAGCCCTTGTATTTGGCCGACCAACTCGCTACTGGGCGCTTCATGGTCAAGGACGAAAACATCTGTCTTCATTGTGGATTATGTGCAGAGCGTTGTCCGACAGCGGCTTGGGATATGCAACGTTTTCTCTACCATGTCACTCAGGCCGGGGAGAGTGAGCAAGAGAGCGCTCAGGCCTTGGCAGTGGATGCGGCCTAAGCACCAAGTGGCAGGCCTATAGCAGTGGTTGAAATAAAGGCAGAGGCACCAGGGTCGCTGGCCGCAGTCAACGATTTCGTCATTAAGTTTGCGACGGTCAATGGCAGTGGCTCATCGAGTACCAATCGGCTGTTCACCTGGGCACTGTTCCGTATGGGGCTCAGCGTTACGCCAAAAAATATTTTCCCGTCAAATATTCAAGGCTTGCCGACTTGGTTTGAGCTGCGCGTCAACCAGCGCGGTTTTGTTGGTCGGCGTGGCGGGGTAGATTTGGTGGTGGGTCTCAATCCGCAGAGTGCCGTGCAGGACTTGGCCGAGCTGTCGCCGGGGGGGTATTTTCTCTACGATTCGACCCGTCCACTAAATCCTGCACTGCACCGAGACGACATCCATTATTTACCAGTGCCGCTGACGCGCATCTGCGCTCAGGAGTTCTCGCAGTCTCGTCAGCGGCAATTGCTACGCAATATGTGCTATGTCGGGGTACTCGTTGAATTGTTAGGAGTGGAGCTTGATGTGATGCACGGCTTGCTTGAGGAGCAGTTTGGGCACAAGCCGAAATTGGTGCAGCTAAACAAGCGTGCCTTGGAACTTAGCGGGGCTTATACCCGTGAGCATTTGCCATCTATCGACCTGCGTGTCGAGCGCTGTGAGCGTAGCATGGAGCGTGCTATTTTGCTCGACGGCAACACCGCTTTGGCGCTGGGAGCTATCTATGCGGGCGCGACAGTGGCAGCTTGGTATCCAATCACTCCATCCACCTCACTGGTAGAAGCTTTTGAGCGCTATGCCAAACGCTTGCGCCATGATGCGAGCGGAGCGGCACATTATGCGGTGGTGCAGGCCGAGGATGAGTTGGCCGCTATTGGCATGGTGATAGGTGCTGGCTGGAATGGTGCCCGCGCCTTCACCGCCACCAGCGGTCCGGGCATTTCACTGATGGCCGAGTTTTTGGGTTTGGGATACTTCGCTGAGTTGCCCGCGGTGATCTACGATGTGCAACGCGTTGGGCCGTCTACCGGCTTGCCGACTCGCACCCAGCAGTCCGATTTACTGGCGGCTGCCTATGCCTCACACGGCGACACCCGCCATGTCTTGCTATTGCCAGGTAGCGTGTCAGAATGCTTTGAATTAAGTGCTCAAGCTTTTGATTTGGCTGAACAATTACAAACACCTATTATTGTGATGACCGATCTGGATACCGGTATGAACGATCATGTGTCCGCGCCATTGCAGTGGCAGAAGGGACGACGTTATGAGCGCGGTCGGCTATTGGATGCCGCTGCCTTAGAGCAACGCGAGGCGCGTTATGGGCGCTATTTGGACGAGGAGGGAGACGGCATCTGCGCCCGCACACTGCCCGGCACCCACCCCGAAAAAGGCGCATTTTTCACCCGTGGAACTTCACGCGACTCCTATGCAATTTACAGCGAAGAGGGTGGGCATTATGCCGCCAACATGGATCGCCTATTGCGCAAGTGGCAGCGGGCGGCCGAGTTGGTACCCAAGCCGATACTTGCACACGGAGATGGCACCGCCGCTCTAGGAGTACTCTGCTACGGTAGCAGCGTAGACTCAACATTGGAAGCGGTGCAGCGGATTGGTGAGGAGCAGGGCATTGCGATAGACATGTTACGTTTGCGTGCTTTTCCATTCAGCGCCGCAGTGCCTGAGTTTTGTGCCTCCCATTCACAGCTATTTATTGTGGAGCAAAATCGCGATGCACAGATGCGTACCTTGCTGGTGCAAGAATGTGGCAACACGGCGATGGATATACAGGCCTTGTGTCACTACGACGGCGCACCCATCACCGCGACTTTTATCATCAATGGCATCTTGGCTCACACAGCGCACAGCGATCGCGATGGCGATGTAGAGCGCATTGAGGGCTCCCCGTCCAGCGTCTCGCCGGGCAATAAACAGAGCAAACAACCGACACCGGCGGCACTCTGATGAGCTACATCGCCCCGCATTTCCGCCACCCCGACCAGGCGTTGAATGAACTCGGGCTGAGCCGGCGCGACTACGAAGGGGCTCTGTCTACCCTGTGCGCCGGTTGCGGACACGACTCCATCAGCGCAGCAGTGGTACAGGCGAGTTTTGAGTTGTCATTGCCACCGCATCGCTTCGCCAAAATATCTGGCATCGGTTGCTCATCTAAGACCCCGACCTATTTCTTGGGGCGCTCGCACGGTTTTAATTCTGTGCACGGGCGCATGCCTTCCATCGCCAGCGGTGCCAATTTGGCTAATGGTGATTTACATTATGTTGCGGTGTCTGGTGACGGCGACACGGCCTCCATCGGTATCGGCCAATTTGTGCATGTGATTCGGCGCAATATCGACATGCTCTACCTATTGGAGAACAACGGCTGTTACGGCCTGACCAAAGGTCAGGATTCCGCCACTACCGACATCGGCTCCAAGGCCAAGGCTGGACACGAGGGTTTTTTACCGCCTATAGATTTATGTGCGATGGCGCTACAGCTCGGAGCGGGTTTTGTGGCACGCAGTTTTTCCGGCGACAAACAGCAATTAGTACCGCTGATCAAGGCGGCGATCAAGCACCGTGGATTCGCCTTCATTGATGTGATCTCTCCCTGTGTGACCTTTAACAACAACGCGGAATCAACTAAGAGTTACAGCCATGCACGCAGCGCAATTCACAGCGCCAATGTAGTCGATTATGTCCCCGAGCGTGCCGAGATCAGCGCCGACTACGCCCCGGGAGATCGCCTGACAGTGCCACTACACAACGGTGGTGAAGTCGTATTACGCAAGGCTGATAGTGATTTTCAGCCGGGCGATGCGATGGCGGCTCTGAACGCGATGCAACGCGCCACCGCAGACGGTGAAATACTGACCGGGCTACTCTACCTAGACCCTGACAAGCCCGACCTCCACAGTATGCTCCAGACCTCAACCCGCCATCTGGCTGGGTTAGGAGAAGAGGAATTGTGTCCAGGGACAGCCCTGTTAGAGCAGCTCAACGAGGAGTGTCGTTAACGTACGCACTGGCGAGTTGCGCTGAGGCTTAGCTTGGAGCGTAGCAGCTTGCCTCACACCTATCGTATGGCAATCGGCAATACGCGCCAAGAGCGAGGGACTGCTCGTAGCGTGGTGGCAACGCGGGGCTAGGGAGTAGATTTAGTCTAAAGACGAGCATTTTTTAATTTCATATTTCAGATTGGGTCGTCTGCCACCCGCTACACGATTGATCGGTTATCTGCTCCGAGCGGGCAATCAATCAGAGTTTTCCTTTAAGAGGCTTTTTGAACCACGCCACAATAGTGCGGCGAGCTGGCATTAGGTCGTATCAAACAACCTGTTTATAGCGAGAATTTTAATCTGCTTGCCGGGCTCATCATGCATCTGCTGAGGAGCGATTGCCTTTCCACAAGCGTATACCGATGATGAAGCACAGTGCCACTGTGATGAGATCTGCAATGTGCCATACCATCAACGGCACCAAGTCCCAACATTTTGAGGCCAAAAATAGGGTGAATACGGCGGAGCTCCATCCCACACAGCATTTTCCTAGGGTGCGGTCAGTGATATTAGGTGTCATCATGTTTTATCCTCACATAAATCATATTGGCTAGACCAGCTCAGTGTATCAAAGCGACTGGCACCGTATGTTTTGCTAAGACCCGCTCTCATCGCTAGATTCCTGAAGATTTTGCGCCCACTGCTCTAAGGCGGCGGCTTTTTTGAGTTTTCCAGTAGAGCGGTGGAGCACGATGAGTTCAGCGAGTAAACTTGGAATAGTGGGGTGATGTTGATAGGTGGCCTGTAGTATATTCAGAGCGCGTTGAAAGAGTGGCTCGGCCTGAGCCATCAGGCCTTGCTCGAAATACAGTGAGGCGAGGTTGTTGAGACTTTCTGCAGTATCTGGGTGGGTGGGCCCTAAGACCTTTTCGCAGATTGCCAGGGCGCGTTGGAAGATCGGCTCGGCCTGTGCATACAAGTCTTGCTCCAGATAGAGCGAGGCGAGGTTGTTGAGGGCGGTCGCCGTGTCGGGGTGTTCTGATCCGAGCACTTTTTCGCAGATTGCCAGAGCGCGTTGGAAGATCGGCTCGGCCTGAGGAAACAGGCTTTGCGCCAGATAAAGTGAGGCAAGGTTGTTGAGGGCAGTCGCCGTGTCGGGGTGCTCTGGGCCGAGGATTTTCTCGCAGGTGTTCAAAGCACGCTGGTAGAGTGGCTCGGCTTTCTCGTATCGCCCTTGGGATTCGTAAAGCGAGGCGAGGTTGTTCAGGGCGGCTGCGGTGTCTGTGTGATCGGCACCCAAGTGCTCTTCACAAATCGTCACGATGTGCTGGAAATGCGGCTCAGCTTGTTCGTATAGCCCCTGATCTTTATACAGCAGGGCGAGATTGCTGAGGCTGATAGCGGTTTGGTTGTGCTCGGCTCCGAGGCTTGCCTCACAGATCGCCAGTGCGCGTTTGCATAGCGGCTCTGCCTTGGCGTATAGCCCTTGGGATTCGTACAGCTTGGCGAGGTTGCTAAGGATGGTGGCAGTGTCGGGGTGCTCAGAGCCAAGGCTATGCTCGCAGATTGCCAGAGCGCGGTTAAAAAGCGGCTCGGCCTTGGGATACAGACCTTGTACTTCGTAAATTTGGGCGAGATTATTGAGGGCGGTAGCGGTGTCAGGGTGCTCAGAGCCACAGATTTTCTCTTTGATTTCCAGCGCGCGTTTACACAGAGGCTCTGCTTTGGCGAACAGACCTTGTGCTTCATAGAAATTGGCGAGATTGCTGAGGGAGGTGGCCGTGTCGGGGTGGTCAGCGCCGAGGACATCCTCCCGTATTTTCAAGGCGCGCTGATAGAGCTGTTCCGCTTGGCTCTGCTGGTCTTGCGGGTGGTACAGCTGAGCCAGATTGGCGAGGTTATTGAGTACAGTGGCAGTATCTGGGTGTTCAGCACCGAGGATCTCCTCATAGATCGCCAAGGCGCGTTGGAAGAGCGGCTCGGCTTTGGCGTATTGGCCTTGGGTATCGTAGAGTAGCGCGAGGTTGTTGAGGGAAGTTGCCGTGTCAGGATGATCTGCGCCGAGAACTTCCTCTCTGATTTGCAGGGCGCGTTGGAAGAGCGGCTCAGCGTGGGCATACTGGCCTTGAGCCTCGCACAACAGAGCGAGATTGTTGATGGAGTCGGCGGTGTCTGGGTGATCTTCACCAAGAATTTCTTCTCTGGTTGCCAAAGCACGCTGTAGCAGTGGTTTGGCTTGTGCGTATTGCCCTTGCCTGAGCAACTCCATGCCTGATGCATTGAGTGCCTCAACGCTCTTTTTTTTGGTTTTCACGGCTTTGGCACTCTCCCCATTATCTATTGCCGCTCAGATTGGTTACGTGCGGTGAAATTGCTTCTGGTAACCCACCTGAGCCAGTCTACTTTACTTCCACTCTACGGGGAATGCGCTGGGCTCTGCGATATGGGGTGGATCGTTGTCTCGGAGCCCACGCATACGGCGTTCAATGTGCTCTAGGCTACCTTTTTTATGGGTCAGAATGTAGAAGTGATTCTCGCGAATGGCATCGAATACCAAGTCGCCGATCTTGCTCACCGGCATCGCCAGCTCGGTCAGGTAAGTCTCAAATACCTTGGCCTGCTCCAATTCTTCGTCGCGCTGGCGCTCACTGTAGCGATCGCTCAGCGCCCGATTGCGCGCTGCCAAGTGGATTTGAGTGGCGACAAAGCTCGGACACAGCACCGAGACACCGATTTGCCCACCCTCATTGCGCAATTCTGAGAACAAGCCCTCCGACAGCGATACCACGGCGTGCTTGCTGAGGCTGTACGGTGCGATATCTGGCACCGACATCAGACCAGCGATGGAGGCGGTGTTGACCACATGGCCGGGCTCGCCCTGTGAGAGCATCCCCGGCAGGAAGTAATGGAGGCCGTAGATGACACTCCACATGTTGACATCAAGTATCCAGCGCCACTCCTCCAGCGGGATTTCCCAAGTCTTGCCGCCGCCGCTGACACCGGCGTTATTGCACAGCAGATGCACCGCTCCGAAGTGTTCCCGTGCGCGCCGCTCTAGCGCACAGACCGAATCGGCATCGCCGACATCGCAGGGCACGGCCAAGAGATTCGCCCCACTGGCCGCCAAGCGCTCCGACTCCGTTCCCAGCCGCTCTGCCTCAATATCGGCCATCACCACGCGCATGCCCTCGGTGGCCGCCCGCTCAGCCATCGCCAAGCCGATACCGCTGGCGGCTCCGGTGATGACGGCGACTTTATCTCGTAAATCTTTCATGCGATTAATCCTCGTGGGGTGGTGGTGCCGGGTATTTGGCGCGGGGTGCTGTGCGGCACCTCGGCCACGGTGTTCAGAGTGCCTCCGCCGCCTCAGAGCGCAGCAGTTGCTTGCCGATGTTCTGCCCTTGGAACAGGCGTAACAGCGCCTCGGGCAGGCGTTTGAAGCCATGCAGCACATCGACTCGGTGAGCTAGCTCACCAGTGTTGATCAAATTGCTCAGCTGGTTGCGGGCGGTCTCCATTTTGTCGAGGTGATCCATCATGACAAAGCCCTGCAAGTGCAGTCGCCGCATGATCACCTGCACCAGTCCATTGGCGGCGGG
>JABABF010000191.1 GCA_014238345.1 Gammaproteobacteria bacterium | reverse complement strand
GCTGGACGAGGCCGAACGAAGTGACTACGACCCAGTCACCGATAGCTTAGATGTATGGTTTGACTCTGGAGTGACCCATGCCTGCGTATTAGAGACTCGTCCAGAGTTAGATTGCCCAGCTGACCTCTACTTGGAGGGAGCCGACCAGCACCGTGGTTGGTTCCAGTCCTCACTACTGACGGCGCTGGCGTTGCGCGGCGCACCACCGTACCGCCAAGTGCTGACCCATGGTTTCACGGTGGATGCTACAGGGCACAAAATGTCGAAATCTCAGGGGAATGTCATAGCCCCTCAGGAGGTGGTCGATACGCTCGGTGCCGATGTGCTGAGGCTGTGGGTGGCCGCTACCGACTATCGCAATGAAATGGCGATCTCTCAGGAGGTGCTCCAGCGTATCGCTGATGCCTACCGCCGCCTGCGCAACACGTTGCGCTTTCTGCTTGCCAACCTCAATGGCTTTACCCCAGAGCACGACGCGCTACCGCTGGCTGAGTTGTTGGCCGTAGACCGCTGGATACTGCACCGCGCTTGGGCTTTGCAAGAGCAGCTACGCAGTGATTACACGGCCTATCGTTTCCATCAGGTCTATCAGGCGTTGCACAACTTCAGCGTGGTGGAGCTGGGGGCTTTCTATCTTGATGTGATCAAAGATCGCCAGTACACGACTCCGGCACACTCGCATCCTCGGCGCTCAGCGCAGACGGCGCTGTGGCATGTGGCCGAGGCGATGGTGCGCTGGTTGGCACCGGTACTCAGCTTCACCGCCGATGAGGTTTGGGCGCAGCTGCCCGAGTTACCCGATCGCCCACCGTCGGTCTTGCTGGCTGAGTGGCACGATGCTTTGCTTCCTTTGCCCGACGATGCTCCGCTCAGCGTTGCCGATTGGCAGCGCCTGTTGGAGTTGCGCGCTGCTGTCAATCGTGAGATTGAGTCCCTGCGCTCGGACGGCCAGCTGCGCGGCTCATTGGATGCCGTTGTGCAACTGCGTGCCGATGGCAGCTGGCAGTCGCTGTTAGAGCAGCTCGGCACTGAGTTGCGCTTCTTGTTTATTGTTTCTGCGGTCGAATTGTTGCCGATGGCGGCTGGTAGCGATGAGGCGCTCGGCGAGAGGCTATCTGGCATTGGGGTCGACGTGGTTCCCAGCACAGCACCGAAATGCGAGCGCTGTTGGCACCATTGCGCTGAAGTAGGCGATAATTTATTGCACCCGAGCCTGTGCGATCGCTGTATAGGCAATTTGGAGCCGCCTGGGGAGGAGCGCCACTATGTCTGATACGGATGCTGTCACCTCGCCAGAACGTGCGTTGCGCCTGCGGATATTTGTGTTGGCTGGCATAGTGGTCTGCGTCGATTTGCTGAGTAAAAATCTCGCGCAGGAATGGCTGACTTTCCGTGTGCCGATGCAGGTGTTGTCAGTGCTCGACTTGCGCTTGCAGTTCAATGCAGGCGCAGCCTTTAGCTTGTTTCACGACAGTGGGGCGACTGGGCGGATCATATTATCGTGTTTGAGTTTGCTACTCATCGCTGTGATTGTTCGCATGATGCTCTCCTTGCAACCCGGTCAGTGGCTCTACGGGGCTGGCTTGGCGCTGGTGTGTGGTGGCGGTTTTGGCAATCTCTACGAGCGTGTTATGTTTGGCTATGTCACGGATTTTATCTCGGTACACTGGCAACGCTGGTATTTTCCCACTTTCAATGTTGCCGACTCTGCGATCAGCTGCGGGGCGGTGCTGGTGTTATGGGCGATTTGGCGGCAAGGGCGTGCGGAGCCAGTGCCGTGAGGGTGCTACTGGCCAATCCGCGCGGTTTTTGTGCTGGCGTGGATCGCGCTGTGGACATCCTCGAAAAAGTTCTGGCGCGCTTTGGGGCACCGGTCTACTCTCGCCACGAGATTGTGCACAACCGTACGGTGGTGGAGGATTTGCGTTGCCGCGGGGTCGTTTTTGTTGATGATCTGGACGAGGTGCCACCCGGTGCAGTGGTGGTGCTCAGTGCCCATGGTGTCTCCAGTGCGGTGCAACAGGAAGCCGTGCAACGCGGTTTCAAGGTCTTCGATGCCACTTGCCCACTGGTGACTAAGGTTCACCGCCAAGTACGCCAGCTGGGGCGGGTGGGGTGGGAGTGTCTGCTGATAGGTCATGCAGGGCACCCAGAGGTAGAGGGTACGATGGGTCAGTATGAGGCGGCTTGTGGTGATGTGGGGGGCATTTATTTGGTGGAGACTTTAGCGGCGGCGCGCACGGTGCGGGTTGCCGACCCCAAACGTCTGGGTTATGTCACACAGACCACGCTGTCGGTGACCGAAACGCGTGACATATTGGCCGAGTTGCGTCGTCGTTTCCCGGCTATTGAGGGCCCCCGGCGCGATGACATCTGCTATGCCACACAGAACCGCCAAGACGCGGTGCGCCGCCTCGCCGCTCGTTGCGATGTGGTGTTGGTGGTGGGTTCGCGCAACAGCTCCAACTCCAACCGCTTGCGCGAGTTAGCTGAGGCTGAGGGAGCGCGGGCTTGGCTACTTGACAGTGCGGAGGAACTGCGCACGGAGTGGTTGGCTGGCACGGAGACTGTTGGCGTGACCGCCGGGGCATCGGCACCTGAATCGCTGGTGCAAGAGGTAGTGGCGGCGCTGGGGAGCGCAGAGCCAGAAGAAATGCTTGGCGAGCCAGAGCAGATTGTATTTCCAGTACCAGTGGAGTTACGCTAGGCGGGAGCGGGTGGCAGTTGCCGTGATGGCCGGCCTATGCTTATGGCGCTTGATAGTGCTCCAGTGGCGCTGTTTACATCACAAAGAGAACTCCGTTCGAGTCTAGGAAAAGTCTGATTTATTGATCGCCCGGATGAGGGTGGGCGGTCGGTTGAGTTGCGATTGCTATACTAGCGAGTCACTTGTAGATAGAGCAGTAGTGTTGAGAAATGTGATGGAAATACTGACTTATCTTGTGGCCAATTACAACCAAGCTCGCTATGTTGATGACTGTTTGAGCTCGCTAGCAGAGCAGAGCGACGATGGGTGGCGTTGCCTACTTTGTGATGATGGGAGTTCCGATGACTCGTTGGAGGTGGTACGCACCAGCGTGAAGCATTTGGGAATTGGTGATCAGGTGGATATTATCTGTAATGAGAGCAATTTAGGTTACATTGGGACTTTGCGGCGGATGATTAGCGAGGCGCAGACAGATATTGTTGCCATACTAGATGCCGATGATGCACTGGAGCCGGAGGCGACATCGGTGTTGCTTGAGGTCTATGCGGCTGACCCGCAGGTTGAATGCGCCGTCTCGCTGATGAGTTGGTGCAATGTCAATATGCAGGTGTATGCTCAGGTTGAACAGCGGCCTCAGCCCGGCAGGACCATCTTGGCGAGTGGTTATTGTTCGCACATTAAAAGTTTTCGTCGCCGTGCGTATCAGCGCACAGCAGGTTACGAGGACGATTGTCTCTATGCCGAAGACCGTGATTTGCTCTATAAATTGGAAGAGGTGACGCACCCAGTATTCATTGATCGAGTGTTGTATCGTTATCGTCGCTTTGTGCCGTCTGCCCAGTCGCACGACCCAGCTAAAGCGGCTGCTATGCATCGTGGAATACACAAAGGGCGGAGAAATGCTGTAAGTCGGCGGAGCCTGCGTGGCTTGCGCCGGTGGCTCGCATTGCTGCTATTTTTTGCGGCGGCTAAAGAGCAGACAATTCGCGGTGCATACCGCTTGAGTCGGCTATTGAGTTGGTTGGAGAAGCAGTATGGTATTGTTGCGAAGGGCGAGCGATTAAGGCGTGTTCCCCCTCCGAGGAAATTGCCAGCATACTGTCTATTAGATGCTGTCGAAGCGGTGCGCCAAAACGCCGTTTGAACTGCGGATGTTGCGCGTATAGCGCACGAGTCAGCCGGCACGCTGCTTGCTATTTGTTGGGGATAGATTCCGTTAGCTGAGCAGAAGCCTCCCAGCTATTGTTTAGAGACAGCCTGATTTATTGTCCGCTCGGGGCAGACAACAGGTCAGCTGAGCATAGAGCACATGCTGGCCTAGGTGTGTGGTATCGGATAGGGAGTATCAGTTACAGGAGTGGGCGCGTGGTAGCCTCGCAGACCATAAATAGCTATCTGCTTGGAGTAATTTGACGGTCTCCAGCTTGCCATATTGTTGCTAGCATGGAAACGACACACTGACCTGGGTGCGGCTATGGCTATGGTCGAGCGCAGCCCTCGAGGATGGCTAGCATGGTGCCCCATAGCGGGTATCGCATTACTCGAAGTGTTGTTAGC
>JABABF010000190.1 GCA_014238345.1 Gammaproteobacteria bacterium | reverse complement strand
TTGCTGGGTGTGTATCAGATAGTCGGGCTCAGCGTATTCGACTATCCCAGCGCGCTCTAGCGCCTGAGCCATCTCGGGGGCATGGCTGCCAGCGGGCAGGCGCAGTACGCTCAGCTCTACCGCCCCGTGTAGCTGCTGCTCAATGGTGATGCCAAAGCGGCTGTGTAGCTCCGCCGCCCGCGCCTGTGCCCCGGCGGCTCCGCCGGGGAAGCGCGCCAGCAATATGCCGCTGCGATGTGGTGCAACTTCGCCGCTAGCGGCATCGTGGTGTCGTGGGCGCAGTCGCATCGGGACGGCTTGCCCGTGGGGTACAGCCCTCTGTGTGGCGGGAGGTGTCGCCGCCTGGAGGGGTGTTGTGGGATGGCTTGCGCGCTCCACTAGATCGGGCGGTGGGGCGGGTATCGTGGCCAGTTCGGGAGATGGGAGTGACAATCGCCAGTACAACCCCACAGCTACGGCGATGGCTATCGTGTTGAGGGTCAGCACTGTGGCGAATCGCCGTTTTGTCATGCGGTGGGGCAACTGCGCTCAGCAATGTGGGCTACGCAGCGGATGGGACGGTGGAAAGCGAGACCATGGTCGCCCCGCCAGAGTCTGTCCCAGTGAGTGACCAGCGCTGTAGGAGCCCCAGGACAGGGACTTCAAGGTGGGCGAGGAGCTGGCGCACATTGGGATGATCTACTATTTTTTGTGGGGGCGCATCTGCGTAGTTTGGCCCCGCACTCTCTCGCCTATATATCTAGCTGCATTGTCTGGCGTGATAGCGTAGCGGGTATGGTGGCGCGGTTGTAGAAACGCTATGTTCATGGGCCTCATTGTAAAGTGTACTGAGGGGGAGAGTGATACTCAGTTATCGCCATCCTCTTTGAGCGCTGGAGCCTCGCCGTAGACGGAGCGCGTGACAGCCAACAGGCTACGGTAGCAAGCTGGTGTGCCGCAGAGCACGGCACCGGTCTCCATAGATTGTGTGTCACCCCACGGGTCGCTGAGTATGCCACCCGCCTCTTGTACCAGCAGGATTCCGGCGGCGAGGTCCCATTTTTTTAGTCCGATATCCCACATGGCATCATAGCGCCCGGCTGCGACATAAGCCATGTCCAGCGTGGCGGAGCCGCTGCGTCTCAGGGTTGCGCTTTGGGCAACAGTGAGCGCTAGACCGCGCAGGGTGGCATCACCGTGCCCACTATTGCGAGTGCTGTCCAAAGAGCCGCCGCTGACCAGCGCTCCCGGCAGACCCTGCTGTGCGCTGACGCGGATGCGGTGATTGTTGAGCAGTGCGCCGCCGCCCCGGCTGGCGCTGAACTCTTCATCGCGGATGACATCAAGTATCACGGCATACTCTGGCCGAGCATTGCGTAAGCAGGCGATGGATACTGCGAAATGAGGGATGCCGTGGACAAAGTTTCCGGTGCCGTCTAGCGGGTCGATAATCCACTGCCATTCATCATCGCCGGGCAGGGCACCACGCTCTTCGCTGAGGATGCTGTGTTGAGGGTAGTGGTACTGCAGCTGCTCAATAATGCGGCGCTCCACCTCCAAATCTACCGAGGTAACGTAGTCGGCTGGAGATTTTTCATAGACTGCCACTCGACTCAGATCTCGGAAAGCGCGCTCAATGTGGCGGGCGGCATCGCGGGCGATGCGTTTTGCTATGGCGAGCATCGGCGGCATGGGGGGTGATTTTTGAGAGTTTCGATATTGAACTGCGCCCTGGCACCGCTACCATCGACTGTGTGGATGGTGTATGTCAGTGGCAGTATGCTGTGTACAGCAACGCTTTATAGAGTATGCGAAATAGCCGTATGCATGAGGGTAGCAAACAGCTAATGATAGCATCTATAAAATCTCCAGTGCTGCCCTGAGGTGGCCGCCATGTCTTTATTGTCACTTTCTCGCTTGCGAGTCGTGTTATTAGAACCCTCTCACCCAGGCAATATTGGTGCCGCTGCTCGTGCGCTGGCCAATATGGGAGTCGGGCGTTTGGTTTTGGTCGCGCCGCGTTGCGCTATCGCTGAGGAAGCGCGCACTCGTGCGGCGGGGGGAGCCGCTCTGTTAGAGCAGGCGGAATTAGTGCCCGATTTGGCGACGGCCGTGGCGGGTTGCCGCCTGTTAATCGGAGCTAGTGCGCGGCAGCGCAGTCTCGCATGGCCTCAATGGTCGCCGCGCGAGGCAGCCGCCCATGCCATTGCTGAGGCGCGACATGGCGAGGTCGCATTGCTCTTTGGGCGTGAGGATTGCGGGCTCAGTAACGAGGAGTTGCAATGCTGCCATGCCCAGCTCCGTATTCCGAGCGATGAGCGTTGCTCATCGCTCAATTTGGCGATGGCAGTGTTGTTGGTTAGCTACGAACTGCGTTTAGTCGCGCTGGATAGCTCGGCATCACTACCCGCCGTGCCGTTGGAAGAGGCAGCCACCGCCGAGCAGATCACAGACTTTCATCGACACTTAGAGCAGACTTTGCTACAGATTGGCTTTCTGAATCCGACTGCGCCGCGCCAGTTGTTGGCGCGTCTCAGGCGGCTCTTTGCCCGCACGCGACTCGATGGTGTGGAAGTCAGTATTTTGCGCGGTGTACTGAGCGCCGTGCAACGCGTTGCGGGCAACCCTCGGCCCGCCGCTAAATCACCAGTACCTGCGCCGGAGATTTAAAGTGCCTGTTGTATGTAATGCTGACGATTGACCGAATGGTGTCTAATCACAGTTGTGCTCCCTAACTATTCCCACTATGTTCCAAGATTGTGATCTTGTGATAATTGCACTGTTCTGCTAGAATATTGCAATGGTGCGTTGCTTGGTGCCACAATGCAAAGCAATGTTACTATGCTGTAGCGTCCTAGCCATGATCATATGAGTTATCTCAATCGTCTCATAATCATCAGCGATGCGGCTGTGGGTCATGCAAGCGATGTGGACGGCGGACGGTGAGTGGCGCGCAAGTTGTGAGTTTGGCGAATTTGGCTGTATACATGGTTGTAGTAGATCGTTGTGGTCGGCATGGACGCAAGAGGTCGGTGTCGGCGTTGAGGATTGGCTTAATTTAAAATGGCAACTCACTACACAGCACTACGGCATGGCAAGGGGCGGTGTACGGCATTCTTTTTGGCGACTGCAATGGTTGCTGTTGCTATGGCAGTGGCATTTTTGTCACCTCAGTCCACCGCTGCCGCACGCTTTGAAGGCACTGTGACGTTGCGGGACTTGGCTCCCGCTGGCACTCTTAGCAACCCTTCCAGCAATACGGGGCTGATCGCCACTGCCCCAGTGCTTGATGACTCGCTCATCGCCGTAGACATCGGGCTGAGGATGATTGAGCCCGGCACCTCCTCGCCGACTATTGACCAAATTCTCGTTTTTGGATTGCAGGTTAGTTGGCCCAAAGATAGCCTTCTGTTCACGACATCTACATTGCTTCATGCTGGAGCTGATGTCAGCACTGCGGGCACTTGGACTTCTAACAATGTCACAGTGACATCAGATCTGTCGTCGGCAGAAT
>JABABF010000189.1 GCA_014238345.1 Gammaproteobacteria bacterium | reverse complement strand
GGGATGTGGTGTTTGCGAGCCCAGCGGGTGAAGTCCATCACGATCAGGAAATAATCGGCGTAACCGAGTTTCTCAATGATCCCGAGTTCGGTATGCAGGCGCTGCAGCTGCTCTTCCTTGAGATTGTGACCGAGTCGCGCACGCAGGCCGCGGCGCGCCATCTTGCTGAGCAGTTGGTTGGCGCATTGACCCGCTGCCAGCCCCGGATAGCTGGGCAGCTGGGTGCCAGTGGGTAGCCACACATTGCAGCGCCGGGCGATTTCCACACTGTTGGCCAGCGCTTCTGGGATATCGGCAAACAGCTGAGCCATCTCCTCTGGCGAGCGCAGGTATTGCTCTTCACTGTGTCGCGACTGCCGTTCCGGGTCGTTGAGGGTTATGCTGTCGGAGATGCACACACGTGTCTCGTGTGCCACATAGTCTTCACGCTGTTCAAAGCGCACTTCGTTGCTCGCAACCAGCGGGCATCCGGCTTGCGCTGCCAGCGCCGAGCTGAGCGCCACATGATCTTCTTCACCACTGCGTTCAGTGCGGCAGAGCTCGAGATAGAAGGCATCGGGGAAGCGTTGTCGCCAGCGATCCAGTGCGGCACGAGCCGGTTTTTCGCGTCCTTCAAGCAGGGCGCGACCGATCTCGCCACGGGTGCCACCGCAGAGGGCGATGAGGTGCTCACAGGCTCCTTCCAGCCACTCCCACTCCAACACAGCAGAGTGTCCCTCGTACCCCGCTCGCTGTGATCCTTCTATCCACGCGCGGCTACAGAGCGCCACCAGCTGGCGGTATCCCTGTGCATTGCGTGCTAGTAGAGTGCAACGTGTTAGACGATGTTGACGCAGTGGCCGCAGCCAGAAATCTGCGCCGATGATCGGCTTGACACCACTTTTTATCGCTGCGCGATGGAAGCGTGCCATGGCGAAGAGATTGCCCAAATCGGTCAGTGCAACCGCTGGCATCCCGAGCGCTGCCACCTGTGTGGGCAACGTTTCAGGGCGTAACAGGCTGTCGCTCAGCGAGTATTCAGAGTGGACGCGCAGGTGGACAAACTGAGCGAACATGCCATGACAACTGCGTGCGGACTTTAGTCTATGTAGAGATTATCAGTGAGACGGAGGGCGACAGTCAAACCAGCGCCCGCACTGGGGCAAAACTGCGGCGGTGTTCCGGACAGGGTCCAAGCTCGGCTAGCGCACGTCGATGTGCTACTGTCGGATAGCCCTTGTGTTGCGCGAAGCCGTAGCCGGGAAAGCGTTGGTGTAGTGCGAGCATATCGGCATCGCGCGCCACTTTGGCTAAGATTGAAGCGGCGCTGATCTCGGCGATGAGCGCGTCACCGCCGACCACCGCTTGGTATTCCGCGCCCGATGCTGGGCAGTGCAAGCCGTCCACCATAATGCGCTCGGGGGTCGGGATCAGCTGAGCGAGGGCGCGGCGCATGGCGAGTAAGCTGGCCTGCAATACATTGAGCTGATCGATCTCCGCTGCGCTGGCGCGACCGAGCCCCCAGCTCAGCGCGGTGGCGCGAATGCGCTCGTCGAGCTGGCTACGGCGAGTGGGTGATAAGCACTTAGAATCGCCGAGCCCCGCCAGCTTGATATCAGCTGGCAGAATGACTGCGGCAGCCACCACTGAGCCGACCAGGGCTCCGCGGCCTGCCTCGTCGACACCAGCACTCAGAGCGCCCCCAGCCGGGTGGTGTGCTGTTTGTGGCATTTGCTGACCAGCTCAGCTGATCAGGCTCAGCGCCATCTGTGCGACATTCTCTGCTGCGTCGTCGTCACCCAGCTGCTGGTGTAGCTGATCGAATTTGGCAATCATCGCTTGGCGGTAAGAGGTTTCATCCAATAGATGTGAGATCTCAGCCACGATATTTGCTACTGAAGCTTGTTGCTGGAGGAGTTCTTTAACCACTTCTTCGCCCAGCAACAGGTTGCACATACTGACATAGGGCACAGTAATCAGGCATCTTAAAATGGCCACTGACAGCCAGTTGGCTCGGTAGACGACAACCATCGGTTTGCGCAGTAGGGCTGCTTCTGTGGAGGCTGTACCCGATGCCATGATGATCGCATTGGCGGCGCTCATCGCCAGATGTGCTTTGTTGTCCACGATGCGTACTGACACCGAGTGGCGCTCGAGGGTCGGTGCCAACACTTCACGGGTAACAGAGGGCGCTAGCGCCAAGAGGAAGACTAGGTCGCTATACCGCTCTTGTAACAATTGGGCACTACGCAGCATCGGTGCCAGCAACCGTTGATATTCCAAAGCACGGCTACCTGGCATCAGTGTGACGATGCGGCGACCTGCTTCGATGCCAAGCAATTCACGCGCCTGTGTGCTTGAGGGCACTGCGGCCATGATTTTGACGAGTGGTTGGCCGACATAGTGAGCGCTCACTCCGTAGCGCTGGTAAAACTCGACTTCAAAGGGAAAAATAACCGCTAGTCGATCAACATAGGCGGCCACGGTGCGGGCGCGCCACGAGCGCCAAGCCCAAGCCCTTGGCCCGATGTAATGCAGGACTTTGATGCCGCGCTCGTGTGCAGCGCGAGCCAACTTCAGGTTGAAGCCGGGATAGTCGACCAAAATGAGCAGTGCGGGCTCATGCTCTGTAAGTAGCGCTGTAGCACGCTTCAAGACGCGGCTGATTCGTGGCAGGTGGCCGATCACTTCGATGATGCCAGCAGCGCTTAACTCTTTGATGTCAATGACAGTGCGCAGACCAGCGGCGCGCATCAAGTCGCCGCCGATACCAAATAGATCTGCATTTGGGAGCTGCCGTCGCAATGCGCTGATGAGTTCAGCGCCGCGCTGGTCGCCGGACACTTCACCAGCGACCATCATGATTTTCTGCATGGATTCTGCTGAGTTCTCAGCAATTGTTGGGCGTGGGTGCTGGGGAGAGGGCATGCTACCCTATCGACGTGTACGCATTATCGGGCGCCCCTTTTCGGCCGATTTTATCAAGAAGCTGTATAGGTTGTTCAGGCAGAGTTGATGAGGGTGTGCTGCAACGAGCTGCTGCAGGGTATCAATGGCATCCTTGAATAAAGAGTCATCTCGGTATAACAGACTGTGTGCTTGTTTCAACAGGGTCAGTGCTTCGCTGTCAAGGCCAGCGCGTTCAATGCCTGTTACGTTAGTGTCTAGTATGCGGGTCGGCGGGGCGACGACGCGCTGATACGGTGGCACATCATGGTAGATGTGAGTGGACGGGCCGCAGTAGCTATAGGAGCCAATATGAACAAACGGAGCAATTTTGCTGTGTACACCGATTACAGCACCGTCTTCGACGATGACATGTCCGGCTAGTGGTGAGCCGAAGATCATGCGGATGTCATTGCCGAGCTGGCAATCATGTCCGATGTGACTGCCGACGCTTAGCAGATTGTCATTGCCGATACGCGTGATGCCGCCACCGACCTCAGTGCCGGGATGCACGGTCACCTGCTCGCGTAGAATATTGCGATCACCGATTTCCAGTTTGGTACGGTTACCCTTATATTTATAGTCGATCGGCGTGCCACCCAGCACCACTTGAGGGTGAATTTCATTGTCTTGGCCGATGCGGACATCCCCGTCGATCGTGACATGGGCGGCGATGCGTGTGCCATCGCCGATATGGACATCAGCGCCGATATAAGACAACGGTCCAACGGTGACCCGCTCCCCTAAGTGGGCTTTTTTATCCACAATGGCGCTGGGATGAACAGTTGCCACAATTTGTCGTCAAGCCCTGCGCTATGTCTAGCTCAGCGCTGTGAGCGATCCTCCATCATGCCCGATATTATGCCGGAACAGACCAGCTCGCCATCAACATGCGCCTTGGTGTCAATGCGCGATAATCCGTGGCGGAACGATTGTATGCGTGCCTCAATGTCCAGTCGGTCGCCGGGTTCCACTGGTTTTCGGAACCGGAAATTGTCCATGCCGACCAGATAGATGGCATCTTCCAAGTGCTGTGCTACGCGATTGAGCGAATACATGCCGAGTATCGTCACCGCTTGATTGATGGCCTCAATAATCAGCACGGCGGGAAAGATGGGGTGGCCGGGGAAATGTCCTTGAAAACAGGCTTCGTTGCACGAGATGTTTTTATAGGCGCGGATGTATTTTCTGGGCTCAATTTCCAGCACCCGATCAATGAACAGGAACGGGTAGCGCTGCAACAGCCACGGCTGAATTTCAGTGTTCGCCCACGGTAGCTCTGGCGTATCTGGCGTAGCGTTGCTTATTTGCGCCATGACATCAGCGGGATTGCGAGCGTTGCTCAATTGTACTCACTCGCCGGAATAAGTCTTGTAGGCGAGGTAATAGGGTGGTGGTGCGGAGCCACTTGCGCATGTCGGAGGCGGGGATTACTGAGCCGACTGTGGCTCTTTCGGGTATATCGCGCATCACCGAGCTACTGCCCGTGATCGAGGCTCCCGCGCCTATGTCCAGATGTCCGTTGATGATGGCACCGCCACCAATTCTGCACCACGAGCCGAAGCGGGTGCTACCAGCCACGGTGGTATTGCCAGCAAATGCACAGTGATCGCCTACTTGGACACCGTGTCCGAGATGGACTTGATTGTCGATTTTGACTCCATTGCCGATGGTGGTATCGTCGAGTGCACCGCGGTCGATGGTGCTGAGCGAGCCGATTTCGACATCATCGCCGATTAGTACGCGCCCTAGCTGAGCGATCTTCTCCCAGCGCCGCTCAGCGTTCACCCAAGCGAAGCCGAAGCCATCGCCGCCGATCACACTGCCGCTACCGATGCTTGTGCGCTTGCCGAGCTGGCAACCGTGGCAGATGACCGCGTGGGGGCCGATATGGCAGTCGTCATCAATGTGGCTGTCACAGCCGATGATGGCACCGCTCTCCAGCACCGCGCGCTCGCCAATAAACGCACCAGCGGCAATATGGCACAAGGGGCCTACATGGGCGCTGTCTGCCAGCTGAGCGGTCGGGTCGATGACAGCGCTGGCATGCACTGATGGCGGCGGTAGGGTGGGGCTGAAATGCTGCGAGGCTTTGGCGTAGGCCAATCGCACGTCGTCGACAATGATACAGGCCGTGTTGCACAGCGGCGCGAGTTGGTCGGTGAGCAATACAGCACCCGCCCGGGTGTGCTGCAAGCGCTCTTGATCTCTGGAGCTGGTGCAGAAACTTAGCTGCTGCTCGCTGGCCTGATCCAGCGAGGCCATTCCCCCTATACAGAGCGCACCATCGCCCCGCAATTGTGCGCCGAGGGTACTGGTCAGCTGTGATAATGTGATCGTCGGGAGCGGGGAGATCGCCTCAGAGACCCCTATGTAGAGAGCCACGCCTACCTGTCCCCAGTTGTGTCATCGTCGTCTGCAACTTGCGAGCTGGGTGACCCGAACGGGCTGTGATTTGTACGGTTCAGAAGATCTGTGAGTTTGAGCGTTAAGTCATATTTTGCGTCGGCATAGAGAATGATGGGCACATTGGGGTGACGGCGCAACAAGATATCAACGCCTTCTTCTTCCATTAATTGTTCAAGTGCAGCCTCCGCACGATCGGCCAACTCTTCTCGAACTTCTTCTACTACGGCTTGCTCCATTGTTTGGAGCTTTTTGATTGCGTACTCAACATCTTCGCGTACCGAAGTAATGCGCCGCTGTAATTCTCGTTTGCGCGTTTCGCTGAGCACAGATTCATCTCGGCGCAGTCGCTCAACTAATTCCTGCCCAGTTTTGCTCAGAGATTCGACCTCGTCTCGCTGGGTGCGGTACTCCTCGTTGCGCTTCAATTGGGCGATGCGGCGCTCAGCTTTGGTAGTGGCGTATATTGCGCGCTCAAGATTGATCACCGCGATGCGTTGTGGTGCGGTGTCAGTGGCCGCACTGAGACCTGGCACACCTAGCGAAACTAGGGCAAAAACAATGAGTAGGTTCAAACCAAAGCGCGAGATAGTTGAGGGAGAATAGATCATGCTGTTATTTTAAAATATGTTGTAAATCAGTGATCGTGAGCATTAACAATAGCAAGGCATTATAGCATTCTAGCGAGGGGCTTCACTACTAATTCAGAGTCCAAAAGCTCGCCCAATTGAGAAACCAAAGACTTCGGTGCTCTCGTGGGGGCCTTTATTGAAAGTGCGGGCAACACTGAACACCAGCGGCCCTACGGCGGTGATCCAAGTGAATCCAAATCCCAGTGAGTAGCGCAATTCGCCGAGATCAACAGTGGAGCACAGCGTTTGTGTGGCGCGACACTCAGTATCGAAAGCATTGCCAAAATCAAAGAATACCCCGCCGCGCATCGAACGTTGATCGCGCACAAAAGGTAGCGGGAACAGTATTTCGATTGATCCCTCAAGCAGAAAGTTACCGCCGAACGGGGCGGGAGTGTCACTGGCGATGCTCTGCTGAGTTGCCAATTGGTCGCCAGCACTATTGAGTACGTAGTAGTTAGAGTCTGTCAGGCCATCGTCATCAGTGTCCACAGCCTGTACTTGATAGACTTGTGCCGGCGTGCTACGCGGCCCCAGTACATTGAATTCAAAACCCCGCACCGAGTTCAGACCCCCGGCATAGAAATGACGGTAGAATGGCAGGTGTGAGTTACTTTTATAACTGTCCCCATAGCCGAGTTCGGTGCGCAACCGCAACGATAGCTGGTTATTTATGGGCTGAATAAATTCGCCGTTGTAACGCAGACGAAAATAGTTGAGATCACTCAGTGGTAGCGTACTCTCGAATACGAGGCTTTGCGCATAGCCGCGCGATGCCAGTTGCCCACGATCTAAGCGATATTGGTTCCATCCCAAGCTCAGCGACAAATCTTGGTAGCGGTCGCCGTGTTGGTCGAGGAAGCCAGGGATGTAGGGGGCGAGGAGATCGTTGGCATCAAGATCTGTACGGGAGCCGCCAGCGCCGTCATTTGCGGCGGGGTCCCAGATTGTGTTTGTATTCACATCGCTATAGAGCTGAGGCGATGCGCGAATTTCTTGTACGGCAGCGAAGCCAGATAGCAAGCGGGTTTCGGTGATGCCCATTGCCAGTGATAGCCGATCGGAATGGGTGATCGGATAGGAAAATCCAAGCTCTGCCCCGCGGCTTATGCTGGTGTAGCGACTGACATTGATTTCATCCAAATTTTGATCCGTATAGTAGAAGCGCAGTGAGCGGCTGATGCCATTGGGAGTGAAATAAGGCTGATTGATGGCGATTTTGCTCACTAGTGCATAGCGACTTTTATTGAGTTGAACATCGATAGCGGTCCCGCTACCAAAAAAATTGCTCTGTTGGAAGTTGAGGTTGTAGAGCAATCCGTAGGCATTGTTGTAGCCAACACCAAGACCGATGCTACCAGAGAACTCCTCCTCCACTTTGACCATTACATCCACTAGGTCGTCGACGCCGGGTACCGGCTCGGTTTCGATCTCGACTTCTCGTAAAAAGATCAACCGTCGCAGGTGTTTGCGCGATTCGGCAATTGCTTCTTGTGAGGCTGGGGCACCCTCCACCATGCGCAGCTCTCGGCGCACCACTTCGTCAGAGGTTTTTTTATTGCCACTGATTTGAATGCGTCGGACATGTTTTTTGCGACCCGGCTCAACCACGAAAGAGAGGGAGGCTTCATGTTGTGTTGGGTCGTGTGAGCTGATACCGCGCACCCGAGCATCTAGGTAGCCCAAGTTGTTGAGCACGGTCGCTATGTCGCGCTCCGTGTTGGTGACAGCCAGTTCTTGGTAGCTGTCGCCGGGGGCGATGCTGATCTGTGTCTCCAACTGTGCTTGTGGCACGACCAGCTCGCCAGCTAGCGATACGTTGCTGACGCGGTACTGCGCCCCCTCATCAATACTGATATCTATGTAGACCCCGCGGCGATCTGGTGTGACCGACACCTGCACCGATTTGATCGCGAAATCTAGGTGGCCTCGATTGCGGTAATAAGTAGACAGTTTGTCCAGATCTGCGCCTAGTGTATCGCGGGAGTACAGGTGTTTTTTCCCCAATAAAGTCAGCGGTGAAGCCACTCGGCTGTCGAATTGTGCCAGCAATCGCCGCCGACTAAAGCGTTTGTTGCCAAATAGCTCAATACGCCTGATTTTGGCCGCCTTACCTTCTTTGATATCAATATCGATGGTAATACGGTTGCGCGGTAGCGACTTCAGTGCGATGACGACATCGGCGTGGTAGAAGCCGCGCCGAGAATATTGTCGTAGCAATTCCTCGCGCAGATTTTGCAGAGTGGCGCGCCTGAGGACTTCGCCAGTGCGGATGTTGGCACTGTCCAGCGCACGTTCCAGTGCCTCGGTGGGCACGGCGCGGTTGCCATCTAGTTGCAGGTCGATGACAAAGGGTCTCTCGACCAGTCGCACCACCAGCACACTGTCATCATCGCGTAGTAGCTGCGCATCGTCGAAGTTGCCACTGGCAAATAGGCGGTGTAGCGATTCGCGCAGAGCGGCAGGGCTGGCCTGATCGCCCACATCCACTGACAACAATGAGAAGACTAGACCCGCGGAAACTCGTTGCAAGCCTTCGATGCGGATATCGGCGATCGTGAAGTCCTCGGCCGCCGACACTATGGTCGGCGCACTTATCAGGCTGAGCGTCAATGACAACCCAATAAGAAGGCGCGCGCCGCTAAAGACGCAAGAAATCATTGTATAAAGCCAAACACATGACACTGAGAATCAGCACTAGGCCGACGTGTTGTCCGGCATTTTGCACACGGATTGGTAGGGGTCGCCCCAGCACACACTCAAATAACATGTACAACAGGTGACCGCCGTCGAGTATGGGGATGGGCAATAAGTTCAGCACCCCTAAACTGAGGCTGAACAGCGCCAGCAATTCTAAAAAGGGGCGCCAGCCGTCGTCGATCGCTTGCCCAGCCAAGCGGGCGATGGTGACTGGTCCGCTCAGCTGCTTGCTTGACAACGTGCCGGTCACCATCTTGCCGATGGCTTCCAGTGTAAACAGCGACAGATCGATAGTGCGCCGCACTGCCGCTACAGCGGCCTCCAGTGGAGTGTGTTGCTCGATGCGAAGAAGGTCTGGCGGTGGCTCTTGGTAGGCCAGCGCGGTGCCGACCCAACCATAGGGGGGATTGTCGCCGTCATCAACCGTTTTGGGTGTGATCTCGGTTTGCCATGGGCTACTATCGCGTTGCACTGTCAGCAGGAATGTCTGCTGTGCTCGTTTGCGCACGGCGACGACCCAAGCGTTCCAATCGGCGATGTCCTCACCATCAGCGGAGATGATTTCGTCACCAGCGCGCAGTCCGGCACGCTCTGCCGGACTGTCGGGGCTCACCGCGCCGACCAGTGCACGTTGTGCGGGCAGGTAGGGGATCACACCCAGCGCACGCAAAGGGTCTAATTGATCGCTCTCTTCGCTTAACCATTGCTCGACATGAGCCCGCGAGTGGTAGACGGCCTCGCTATCTTGGTAGCGTACGCTGATCTGTAATTCACCGGTGTCGCCAATACGTTTGAGCAAAGCCAGCGCCACGGCCTGCCAATTGGTGGTGGGGGTTCCATCTACTGCGACGATTTCCTGATTTTCCTCAAGACCCGCCTCAGCGGCTGGCGTATCTGGTAGCACGGTGCCGATGCGGGGGATGACAGAGACGACTCCTGCCAAGCCGAGCACCCAATAGATCAGCACGGCCAGTAGCAGATTGATTGCTGGGCCAGCGGTGACGATGGCCGCTCGTGCGGCGAGTGTTTTGCGGTCGAAGGCTGAGCGCTGGCGTTCCTCGGCACTGATGCCTTGTTCAAGGGGGTCGTTTTCTGCCCCCATGGTGTTTTCTCCAAGCATCCGCACATAGCCACCCAGCGGTATGGGACACAGCGTGTATTCGGTTTTTTGTCGGTCGTGCCATGTGATCAAGGGCTTGCCGAAGCCGATTGAAAATCGCAATACCCGCACGCCACAACGCCGCGCCACCCAGAAGTGGCCAAATTCGTGGATGGTGATAAGCACACCCAGC
>JABABF010000188.1 GCA_014238345.1 Gammaproteobacteria bacterium | reverse complement strand
CAACACTAGCAGCTTGGTCTGTGGTGTCTACGGTGGCGGGCGACAACAGGATGCCGAATGGCATGAGATGGTGGCTGAGGTGGTGGATTTTGAGCGGCAATACGGCCGCCGACCGCGCATGCTGGTGGCCAAGATAGGCCAAGATGGACACGATCGCGGAGCGCGTGTCATCGCCAGCGCTTTTGCCGATCTGGGTTTTGATATCGATCTCTCTCCGATGTTTGCCACACCAGATGAAGTGGCGCGTCAGGCCTTGGAAAACGATGTTCACGCCATCGGGGTTTCCTCTCAGGCGGCGGGGCATAAAACCTTGGTACCCGCGTTAATCGATGAGCTAAAAAAACAACAATCTCAAGATATCGCCATGATTGTCGGCGGCGTGATCCCACCACAAGATTACGATTTCCTGCGCCGCGCCGGAGTGGGCGCGATATTTGGGCCGGGGACAGCGATCCCCAGTGCCGCGCGCGAAGTGCTACAGGCTATCCGCGCTGTTATTCGCAGCTGAGGCGCTTAGTGCCCGGCGGCCAGACGATGGAATACAGCGAACTGTTGCAGCGCCTACGCAGCGGTGATCGGCGCGCACTGGCCAAAGCCATCACTTTGGTAGAGAGCCAGCTCGACACCGATCGACAAACCGCCCGCCGCCTGCTCAGCGAGCTGGGCGAGAGTGGTGAGCAGGGTGTGCGTATCGGCATCAGTGGGCCACCCGGAGTGGGAAAATCAACATTGATTGACAGCCTCGGGAAATTGTTGCTAAAACGCGGCCAACAGGTGGCAGTGCTGGCGGTAGATCCGAGTTCACCCGTGGGCGGCGGCAGTATTTTAGGCGATAAAACCCGCATGACGAGCCTTGTGCAAGAGCCGCGAGCCTTCATCCGCCCATCACCTGCAGGTGGGGCGCTCGGCGGTGTGGCCTACCGCACGAGAGAAACCTTGCTACTCTGCGAGGCGGCAGGCTATGACACCCTATTGATTGAGACAGTCGGAGTTGGTCAATCAGAGCACGAAGTGGCTCGGATGGTGGATTTTTTTCTATTATTACTGCAACCCGGTGCTGGCGATGGCTTACAGGGCATCAAACGCGGCATTGTCGAGTTGGCCGACGCTATCGCTGTCAACAAATGCGATGGGGACCAAGCCGCGGCAGCGCTGAGTACACGCGACGATTATGCTGCCGCATTGCGTCTATTCCACGCTGCCGATCGGGTGCCAGCAGTGAAGTGTTGCTCTGCTGTAGACGGGGAGGGCATTGATGCGCTGTGGCAGATGATCCACCGCCATTGCGAAGAGGCTCGGCTGAGCGGGGCATTACAGGCGCAGCGCACCGCCCAGCGCAGCGCCTGGTTTAGGCAGCTCGTACAAGAGCTAATGGCCAACGAGCTACTCACAGCGCCGACAGCGGCTCAACTAGAGCGCGAGGTCGCCGCTGGTGCACTCTCTCCAGCCGAAGCAGCTGAACAGCTGCTCAGGGCGTGGCGCAAAACGGTGCCTGATGAAATTGGGAAAGTTTGATGTATTTGGCGCTCGGAGCAGACAACTGGTCAAGAGTGTGTTGCAAGCCTACTCTGACCGCAGTTATGCAACCCTATTGCGCAGGGGGGATCAGGTTGACGAAGAGGCAGCGAGCCAGCCTGGTGAGCGGCGAGACCTCAAATATCGTGGTGGCGGCAAGCGAGGCGGCGATTGTCACCCAGATAAGTGCTCCTTCAGTAGCACGAGTCGTCAGCTAGCGCCATGCTGGCTCGTGACCACGGACTTTTAGATGAGAAGATTAGGGACACGGCTTAGCTTGACCTAGAGGGCGAGTGAGGTAGAATTAAGTAGAGGAAACGGGTGGCTTATTACCATTTCACCCCCTCATATTGTTACACTACCACACAGTCGAGCTAGTCATTTATGCCACATTTTCCAACTATTCAGCTACCGCTCAACTGGCCGTTGCGGGCTCATGCTACAGCACGATTCCGTCAGCAAAGCCCTAAGCACACTCGGCTTCCCCTTTGCTCGGAGCTATCGCTCGGCTTGCTCCTGCTACTGTTGGCCTGCCTGCCAGCACGAGCCCTCGCCTATGATGTCTCAGCTTCTGTGTGCTGCCTCTCAGCCACATATACGGCTCTTCCTCTAAGTGGCAAGACTATAATAATTGGTCTACGGCTCGGTCTAACAGGAGCGACACAAACGCCCCACTCAGCAGTAGTCACAGCGTACTGGTCAGATGATTCTACCATTACCGCAGATGATTTACCGCTATATCAGCACGGCGCCAACAATCACTGTAACATAATTACACGAACTGCCGGAAGCCTACCCTTTAATAAAACCTGCAACCTTCCTGGCAACAGTGTAACAGTGCCTGGAACCTATTATATCGGCGCATGCGCTACTCCTGGAAGCGGCGACACGAACTCAGCTAATGACTGTAGCGCGGGGACTGCTTTCACTGTTAACTACGGTGGCTATGACTGGTTGACATCATTCACTTTGTATGAGATAAGAGTTCCACAATTAGGCTCTACCGATCCAACGTTTATTGATTTCAATATCACCCCATCTAATCAAGGCACTTACACTGCGCCAGCTACTGTGGTGGACATCTATCTAAAAGACCGAATGGGTGACATAACGGATTCAACACCACTACTGTGCTCTCTAAATCTCGCTAGCCTTGCTGGCGGAACCTCTACGCAATATGGCAGTACCACCAACCCACGCTCGTGTGCTCTGCCCTCCGTCGATGGGAGTGAATATAGTCTGGTAGCTTGTGTACGCCCAGTGAGTATTACCTCTGTGGGAAAGGAAATTGACACCGACAACAACTGCTCCGTTGACACAGATATAGAGTTGTTTTCGTTTGATTATTCAATAACACTGGATGATATTTCCAGTACTAGGGCGCATGTTAGCGATATAGACGGCTCATATACGGTGACATTTGATGTAACGTTAGCTATCTCTGGAAAAGATGTTCGGTTTGCTAGTAATACTGATCAACGTATACCTGGATATGCACGGTTAGAGGATAATCCTTCCATTTCCATATCTGGCACCACACTGGAACATTTACCGGGTACCAGTTCCTGTGCGTTTGAGCTGACACCGCTAACCACTGTCGGGGCGAGCGTGAGTACGACCATGACCTGTGCTATACCTGCTCTTGAAGCAGACACATATTATCTAGCCGTCTGCGCTGCGCCTGGCGACTCGAATTCAAGCAATAACTGTACCCCCAGCTCACCTTTCAGAGTGACGTCCTCTTACTGGGATACGAGTGTGACTGTTCAACAAATAGAGGTGTCATCTTCAGCAAACTATCCGGCTTTGGATATTGATTTTTCCGCCACCGTAGACAATGTGCATGATGCCATTGCACCGGCTGCTGAGCTGGTCTTCTATCTAATAGAAGATGGTGCAGAAGAGAGCACAGCAATAGAAGCGTGCAAACGAAATGTCCCCAGCCTGGCCATTGCTGGCTCTGTAACCTTCAGTGCACAAACGTGTGTTGCGCCCTCATCCGAACTAGTACCCGACACACCATATAGTCTGGCGGCTTGTGTATTCTACGCTAGTGCTTCTTCTGGGGAGAAATCTTACACCTCTGACGAGTGCACAGTTCACCACCGCTTCAATGCACCGCCGGAGGGTCAGGGTGCCGATTTGACGGTCGATCTGCATGTTGAGGATACCACGCTAGCAAATGACTACCTCCCCGTCCAAAGAGTTAAACTTTCTGCAACTGTAAATAATGTGGGCGGGTGGGGGTCTACTTCGAGTACCGTACGCTTTTATTGGAGGCGGAACCATGACAATCCGATTCCGCTGTGTAGCAGTCCTGTGGAGGTGGAGCAGCACCTCGCTCCTGGCCAGAGTATAGAGCTGATGAGCCAAACCTGTTCACATTCGTTTACTTTTGGAGATCGTCTTAATTTTGATGTGCTCGCTTGCGTGACCACCGCGTCAGGGGAAGCAAATGCCAGCAACAATTGCTCTGAATATGTGCGAGTGTCCCTCGTCTTCAGCCCTAATTTAGCAATATATGACCTGGACATCGACGGCAAGTATGCCGATCTTTCTGATCGTTACCACTTCACCGTTGGTGGCCAGGTAAGAGCCGCTGTGCAGACGGTAAATTATGGGCATGTGGGCACCGTTGTAGCAACCACCATGCAGGTCTATTTCTCGCTGGATGATCCTTACACGGACAGTGACAACAGTGACGATATTGTGCTGTGTAGCGCGACGGTGCCAGTCCTCGGCTCGTCAGCGAACAATCAGTATAGCGCTGCAGACCTAATCTGTGATTTACCGCCAGCTCTGTCACTCGACACCACCTATTATCTATACGTTTGTGTGCTTAGCGTACCCGATGAGTACCTGACTACTAACAACTGTACTGTGTCACATACCTTAGAGCTCACCGAGTTCTTTGATGCGGCCCTATATGATGATCTTGCCGTCAGTAGCGACGGGGTGGATTTCAGTAGCAACAGGGTGGACTTTAGGGAGGATATCACCATACGGGTAACGGTACGGAATATAGGCACAAGTGATCTAACTAAAAACACTTACCTGAACTTTTGGTGGCAGCCAGATCTTAGTTCTTCGTAT
>JABABF010000187.1 GCA_014238345.1 Gammaproteobacteria bacterium | reverse complement strand
CGCGGTGCCGGGAGAGGAGAACCTTGACCTGCTGGAATACTTGCGTCAATCCAAAATTCGCCTCATATTGACCCGTCATGAGCAGGGTGCTGCTTTTATGGCGGCGACTTACGGACGTATGACGGGTCATGCTGGGGTCTGCATGGCGACTTTGGGGCCAGGAGCCACAAATTTAGTCACCGCCGCTGCCTATGCCCACCTCGGCGCGATGCCGCTGGTCATGATTACCGGGCAAAAGCCAATACGCAGTTCGAAGCAGGGGCGCTTCCAGATCATTGATGTGGTGCAGATGATGCAGCCGATCACCAAATCGGCGCGTCAAATTGTCGATGCCGATATGGTGGCTCCGCTGGTGCGTGATGCATTCCGCCTCGCCGAGGAGGAGCGTCCAGGCGCAGTGCATCTGGAGTTGCCCGAGGATATCGCCGCAGAAACTACCAACGACTGGCATCTCTACGACCCGACTCCGGCACTGCGCCCACATGCGGCTGAAGAGGCGGTGGAGCGTGCAGCCCAGATGATCCGTGAGGCGCGCTGTCCGCTGTTGTTGGTCGGCGCGGCGGCCAATCGTCGTTGGGTATTCGATCCGCTGACACATTTTGTTGAGACATTACGCATACCATTTCTCAACACGCAGATGGGCAAGGGTGTCATTAGCTGTGAAGTCGAGGGCTTCCTTGGCACGGCGGCGCTATCTGATAAAGACCTTATCCACGAGGCCTTCCAACACACCGATCTAGTGATCAATGTCGGCCACGATGTGATTGAAAAGCCGCCTTTTTTGATGCAGCGCGACGGCGGCTTCAAAGTGATCCATATCAATTTCCAGAGCGCTGATGTCGATCCCGTGTACTTCCCGCATCACCAAGTGGTCGGCGATATCGGCAATGCCATTGAGCGTCTCAGCGCCGCCCTTGAGGATGCCCCACTGCGCAGTGATGACCGACCGTTGCTACAGTTGCGCAAGCGCATCGCTACGGCGATTCATGCCGATGATGATCTGCCGGGCTGCCCGGTAAAACCCCAGCGCCTAGTCGCTGAGGTGCGCAAAGGGATGCCGCGTGACGGCGTGATCGCGCTGGACAACGGGGTCTACAAAATCTGGTTTGCGCGGAACTACCCGACCTATCTGCCCAACACGGTGTTGCTAGACAACGCCTTGGCGACGATGGGAGCCGGTCTGCCGCAGGCGATGGCAGTGGCGCTGCTATATCCCAAGCAACAGGTGGCGGCGGTCTGTGGGGACGGCGGATTTATGATGAACAGTCAAGAGTTAGAAACTGCCATTCGGCTCAAGCTCAATCTCGCTGTGTTGGTGTTGCGCGATGATTCTTATGGCATGATCCGCTGGAAACAGGAAGATGCTGGCTTTGCCGATTGGGGCTTGGAGTTTGGCAACCCAGATTTCGTGCGTTACGCCGAGAGTTATGGTGCACACGGTCATCGCGTCAAGGCGCCCGAAGACATTGAGCGGCTGTTGCGGCAGGCAGCGGAGCGTGGCGGGGTACATCTGATAGAAATCCCAGTAGATTACAGCGAGAACGACAAAATCTAAAGTGCGGCGCTTGCACTGGTAGTGCTCGTTGTGGTGAGCTGAAGTAGGGGGGGGGTAGAGCGAGATGTCTGAACTGGAAATTGTTAACGCCTACAGCCGTGAGCCCTTGCGCCGCTTGCCCTTGGTGTCGTCGGCCGATATTGAGGCGATGTTGGTGCGCGCTGTAGCGTTGCGCGATAGCCCACAGGGAGCGTTGCCGCCGTGGCAGCGCCTAGAGATTTTAGAGCGATTGGCGAACTTGCTGGCGGAGCGGTGCGAGCCATTGGCTCAGCTGATCGCCACCGAGGGTGGCAAGCCATTGATGGATGCGCGTATTGAGGCCGAGCGTGCTGTCGACGGAGTGCGTGCCGCCAGTGCCGCATTGCGCAACATGGCAGGTAAGGAAGTGCCGATGGGACTCAGCCAGAGCAGTGTCGGGCGGCTAGCCTTTAGCACATGCGAGCCGTGTGGTATTGTCGTGGCAGTCAGCGCTTTCAATCACCCGCTCAATTTGATTGTCCACCAAGTTGTGCCAGCCATTGCTGTGGGCTGCCCAGTCATTGTCAAGCCAGCGCCGCCAGTGCCGCTGTGTTGCCTAGAGTTCGCCCAGCTGTGTGCTGAGGCTGGTCTGCCCGAAGGCTGGCTACAAGTGGCCTACTGCGGCAATGAAGAGGCCGAGCAACTGGTGACGGACAAGCGTGTCGCCTTTTTCAGTTTTATCGGCTCCTCGCGTGTTGGTTGGATGTTGCGTGCACGCCTCGCCTCAGGTACGCGCTGTGCCTTGGAGCACGGTGGGGCGGCACCAGTGATTATGCTTGACGATGCTGATCATGCGGCGGCGGTGCCGTTGCTGCTCAAGGGGGGGTATTACCATGCAGGACAGGTCTGTGTCTCGGTGCAGCGCGTCTTCGCCGAGCGTACTCGTGCGGCAGATTTAGGGCGGGCGCTGGCCGAGCAGGCTCGGGCATTGACCGTTGGCGACCCATTGTCTGCGGAGACCGATATCGGTCCGCTGATCAATCCTACCGAAGTAGACCGCGTGGCCGAGTGGGTGCGTGAGGCGGTTGCAGGCGGCGCTGAGTTGCTGTGTGGCGGTGAGCGGCTTGGTGAGACGACTTACGCCCCCACCGTGGTATTAGACCCACCAGCCGACAGCCGACTGGCCAGCAGTGAGATCTTTGGGCCAGTCATCTCGGTGTTTAGCTGCGCTGACCGCAACGAGGCCATCAGCCGTGCCAACAGCCTTGATGTGGCATTCCAAGCGGCAGTGTTCGGCCGCGATTTCAGTGCGTTGCTAGATACCGCTAAGCGCTTGGATGCCTCTGCGGTGATGGTCAACGATCACACCGCATTTCGGGTTGATTGGATGCCCTTTGCCGGGCGGCGCAGCTCGGGTCTTGGAGTCGGTGGCATCAGCCATACCATGGCCGATATGACTGAGGAAAAATTGCTGGTGATGCGTTTTTGCTAGATGAGTTCACCGCCGAGGGGCACCACGGAGCGTGCCTCTGTGCTACGAGGCGATCGAACTATCGTTGCCTGCGGTCTTGGTCTGGGTTGCAAGTAGCTCCTTGGGCAATCAAGAGATTCAGCCACTGGCGCCAAACCACCACCAGCTGAGCCATCCTATGACTCCCAAGCCGCTGGATAGTAGCAACAACCGGCGCCAGTGCGACATCAGCATATGCAAAGAATCGGCTCTCAGATGAGCCGACACGGCGCAGACAATAGCAAAGCGTAGACCGCGCCCACAGCTAGCTGCGACTAAAAAGCCCAGCAGTGGTAGCGCCATTACGCCAGCGGTTAAAGTGAACAATTTGAATGGTAAGGGGGTGAAACCGGCGATCAGTAGCGCCCATACGCCCCAGCGATTGAACCATTCTCGCACTGTGGCAAAGTATTGGGCATAGCTGGGATGGGATATCAACCACGGCTCGATCCACTCAAAGAAGAAACTGCCGATGCAATAGGAGCACAGCCCGCCAAGTACTGAACACAGTGTGGCGATCAGGCTGAGCCGCCACCATTGTTGAGGGCGCGCAATGGACATCGGCACCAGCATGGCATCGGGGGGCACTGGCAGGATGATCGCCTCACCCCAGCTGATAAATGCCAGTGTCCATATCGCGTAGCGATGGCGTGCGGCGGCCATCATCCAAATGCGTAGTGACTTGAGCCACGCCTGCCAGGCTGGTGTTGCACTCGGTTGTGCTGAGGAAGGTGGCTCTAGCGCCATGGCGTTGCCGAGTGCACTATTGTGCTCACTATAGACGGTGTTGCGAGCATGCGATGGCTCCTTGTTCTGGACTGTTTCAACGCAGCTCCCTGCGCTATTTTAACATCTATGATCTAGTGATCAGACGGTGTGTGAAGCGGTGGTACATGAGTTGCGGCACCATCTTTCACGAGCCGATAGAGCGGGTGGGGGGGAAGTATGAAAGCCTTAGCTGTGTCCGGAAAACAAGGCATCACTTGGTTGATAGGTACACAGCCACTTGCGCCCATCGGGGTGTGTGGGCTACAATAGCGAGTTACCCTGCAGTCAGAAGTGATGGCAGGGAGTTATTTGTCAAAGAGTATAGCCAAGGCGCGTGGGCTCCTCATAAGGGAGCGCCGCGCACATAATCAATAGCTGATAGATAAATTTATAAATTATGGGTTTTCATATAGAGGGCGTGTGCCCGAGCGCATGTCCGGCGAAACCAAATCATACGGGTGCCACAGTAGCTTGGCAGCCCGTCTCTACACCGACGCTCTAAAGGGCGTATGCTCCACTCCATTGGAAGGGGGCGATCTGGTCTAGCGATACCAATGTGTCGCTGGCTCGGGTGATAGGGTCAAGTAGAGAAGCGCATACGGTGGATGCCTTGGCAACTGGAGGCGAAGAAGGACGTCGTAACCTGCGATATGCTTCGGGGAGTCGGTAAACAGACTTAGATCCGGAGATTTCCGAATGGGGAAACCCGATTGACTGAGGTCGATCATCGTGCGCTGAATACATAGGCGTACGAAGCAAACCCGGGGAATTGAAACATCTCAGTACCCGGAGGAAAAGAAATCAACCGAGATTCCCTAAGTAGCGGCGAGCGAAAGGGGAACAGCCCTTAAGCTGGGCAAAGGTTAGCAGAATGGCTCTGGAAAGGCCAGCCGTAGTGGGTGATAGCCCCGTAAGCGAAAACTTTTGTTCAGTGAAATCGAGTAGGGCGGGACACGAGAAACCCTGCCTGAACATGGGGGGACCATCCTCCAAGGCTAAATACTACCAGTTGACCGATAGTGAACCAGTACCGTGAGGGAAAGGCGAAAAGCACCCCGGGAGGGGAGTGAAATAGATCCTGAAACCGTATGCATACAAACAGTGGGAGCCCCTGCTTAAAGAACCTTTGTTTTTTGCTTTATTTTTTGGTAAGTAAAATAAATCAAAAATTTAAAATGTGAAGAAATCTTTCT
>JABABF010000186.1 GCA_014238345.1 Gammaproteobacteria bacterium | reverse complement strand
TTTGTTTCTGCTCCGAGCGGTCAATAAATCAGACTGTCTTGAGTTAGGAGGGGCGATTCGCCTAACGGCTCTGCTCTATTCCTGAGCGCATCGGCACGAAGCGCACGGTCTCGACCTCATGGCGTTGGCAAATGCCATCTTGCTTGTCGTAGACGCACAGGACTTGCTCGTCGCCGCCCTGCTCGGAATGCTCGGGGATGACGAGTCGCCCGCCCTCCGCCAGCTGATCCATCAGCGGCTTGGGTGTCGCCGCCGCCGCCGCTGTCGCGATGATGGCATCAAAGGGGGCCTTGGTGGCCCAGCCTTCGTGGCCGTCACCGTGGCGTAGCGAAATGTTGTGCACTTCCATGCGTTGCAGGCATCTGCGAGCGCGCCGCTTGAGTGCGGCAATACGCTCAATGCTGTAGACCTGTGGCACCAACAGTGCCAGCACAGCAGTTTGGTAGCCTGAACCGGTGCCGATTTCCAGTACTTGCTCCGGTGGCGCAACGTCTTCCCGCTGCTCCAATAGCAGCTGGGTCATTAACCCGACCATATAGGGTTGAGAGATGGTTTGGCGGTAGCCGATCGGCAGGGCGGTGTTCTCATAGGCGCGGTGCGCCAGCGCCTCTTCGACAAAAATGTGTCGCGGCACCTGGCGCAGTGCATCAAGCACCCGCAGGTCGGTGATGCCCTGATCGTGCAACAGCTCGACCAGCGCCTCGCGGCTACGCGGCGAGGTCAGGCCGATGCCGTCAATGGTATTTGCTGGGTCAGGTGCGGCCACCATCTCGCTCTGTCTGCTCCAGTGGTTTCAGCAGAGCCACTGCCAGTGCCGCAAGCGCTTCGCCACGACCGATCGCTCCTAAACCCTCGGTGGTACTACCCTTGATGTTGACGGCATCTTTTGGCAAGCCTAAACAATGGGCGATCTGCTCTCGCATGGCCGTGGTGTAGTCAGCTACTCGTGGGTGCTCGGCTAGCAGGGTTAAATCGACATTCGTAGCGCACCAGCCGCTACTGGCGGCAAGTTGGTGGCAACGGCGCAATAGATCAAGACCGTCGAGGTCGCGCCAGCGTTCATCGTCCGGGGGAAAGTGATGGCCGATGTCGCCCTGACCCGCAGCGCCGAGTAGCGCATCAGCCAAGGCGTGCAGTAGTACATCGCCGTCGGAGTGGGCGATGACCCCGCGGTGGAAGGGGATGCGCACACCGCCGAGCATCAGGTGGTCGCCTTCGCCAAAGCGATGCAGGTCGAAGCCTTGGCCGATGCGCATGGTATTAAGGGCTTGCGATGGCGAGCCAAGCCCGCGCCAAGGACAAGTCTTCTGGGGTGGTCAATTTGAGGTTGCTGTGTGTGCCGGGCACCACTTGCGGGCAGAGGCCGCTGGCGATGACTGCATCCGCTTCATCTACATTGTTGGCCGCACCATGCCCGGAGCGTGGTGTCAGAGCTTGGCGCAGTATGCTGTAGCGGAATAGCTGCGGAGTTTGGGCATACCATAGTTGGTTGCGCTCCACGGTGCCGACCGCGCGGTCGTCGGACGCCACTTGCTTGATGCTGTCATGTACAGGCACAGCCAGCAGTCCGCCGACCGGGTGGTTTTGCAGGGTTTTCAGCAAGGCATGCAGTCGCTCTGTGCTCAGACAGGGGCGCACGGCATCGTGCACGATTACCCAATCAGCATCAGCGGGGGCATCTTCGAGAGAGCTCAGCGCATTGGCGACCGAGGTTGCCCGGCTTGCGCCGCCGATGGCTGTGCGTACTAATGGGTGCTGAGCTGCTGCGAGCTCAGACCAGTGTCGATCATCAGCGGTGAGTGCGACCACCAAAGCGGCGAGCTCTGGAAGTGCCAGCAATGGTGCCAGTGCGCACTCGATCACGGTGCTATCTCCCAAGGGCTGGTATTGCTTTGGCAGTGCGCCATCGCCAAAGCGCTGTCCCCGCCCCGCCGCTGGGACAATGCCCCACAGGCGGGGTGGCTGAGCGCTGGCCGATTGCCTAGTGGTTGCCATCGACCGTAGACGGGCTCTCCTGCACAGCCTCTGCCGTACCCTCAACCACCCAAAACAGCGTTTCGCCGTTTCGTACCATGCCTAATTCACTGCGCGCATGCGCCTCTATAGTCTCCGGTCGCTGGGCTTGTTCCAACCAGTCGCGCGCCACTTCGTTGCGCTCTATCAGCTGTTCATTGCGAGTTATTTGTTCGGCCAGCTCTTGTCGGAGTTGACGGTTTTCAAGCAGGCCGCCGGAGCCCGTCACCCATTGGTGACCGAGTGCAACTAGTAGCAATAACAGAGCGACTATGCTCGCTCGTCGAATTAGCATAGGGTAGTAGTTGCCCATGATGGCGTACTCCAGTTTGCCTATGACTCGAGCTCGAACAGCGCCGCTGCGCCCATGCCGCCGCCGATGCACATCGTCACCACCACATAGCGCTCGCCTCGGCGGCGTCCTTCGAATAGGGCGTGCATCGTCAGGCGTGCGCCAGACATGCCGTAGGGGTGACCCAAGGCGATGGCTCCGCCGTCTACATTGAGCCGGTCGGCCGGTAGACCGAGGCGGTCGCGGCAGTAGATGACCTGTACAGCAAAGGCTTCGTTCAGTTCCCACAGGCCGATGTCCCCGATGCTGAGGCCGTGGTGCTCAAGCAGTTTGGGGACGGCGAATACGGGGCCAATCCCCATCTCGTCGGGATCGCAGCCAGCCACCGCCACGCCGCAGTATGTGCCCAGCACTGTCAAGTTGCGTCGCTGAGCTTCGGCGCGCTCCATCAGCACACAGGCGGCGGCACCATCTGACAACTGGGAGGCGTTGCCAGCGGTGATGGTGCCTCCCTCATTCACCAGCTTCAAGCCTGCTAAGCCTTCCACTGTGGTCTCTGGACGCAGCCCCTCATCGCGCGCCAAACTGCGCTCTTGTTCCGAGACTTCGCCAGTTTCCCGATCCTTCACCAGGCAACGCACAGCCATCGGTGGTACCAGTTCTTGCTCGAAGCGACCCTCGGCGGCGGCGGCATTGGCTCGTTGTTGTGACAGGGCTCCGTACTCGTCTTGACGCTCACGCCCAATGCCGTAGCGCTTGGCGACCACTTCGGCGGTGTCAAGCATCGGCATGTAGATGTGTGGTTGCAGGGCGACCAGCTCTTCATCGATGCGCCGATATTGGTTGAGATGTTCGTTTTGCACCAAACTGACACAGTCGAGGCCGCCGCCGACTACCACATCCAGTCCTTCACACAGAATTTGGTGTGCGCCGGTCACTAGAGCCATCAGACCCGAAGAGCATTGGCGATCTACAGTCATGCCGGGTACGGTGGCGGGCAAGCCAGAGCGCAGAGCAACTTGACGGCCGATATTCGAGCCAGTGGTTCCCTGCGGTAGAGCTGAGCCCATGATGACATCCTGCACCGTTTCGGGTTCTGATGCCAGTCCGGCGCGGCGCAATGCCTCGCGCACGGCGGTTGCACCGAGTGAGGCTCCGCTGAGGTTGTTTAGGCTACCACGATAGGCTTTGCCGATGGGCGTACGCGCCGCAGCAACAATGACGGCCTCGCGCCCATTGTGTCCATTTGCTCTAGTCATGTATCTGTTTCGAATTTGGTTTACTTCTACTGGGAATCAAACCGCATCGCCAATAAATCGGCCACCATCGCTGGCTTGTCACTGCCGCGCACCTCTATACGAACCGCTGAACGGATCAGTGTCTGTCCCGGCGCTCTGGGCTCCTCAGTACTTTGTCCCAAGTGTGTACGAATCTCACCGCCAGCGGGTACCGGGGTGATGAAGCGCACCCGGTCAAAGCCGTAGTTGACCACCGTGTCGGCAATTTTGGCGGTATCCGGTAAGGTGTCTGCCCCCATGACCTCTTGCGCCATGCGCGGCAACAGCGACAGTATCAGTAGACCGTGGGCAATGGTGCCGCCGAAGACGGTGTTAGCGGCCTCCTCGGGGTTGACATGCAGAAAATTGTGATCGCCACAGACATCGGCGTAGCGATTGATCAAGTCCTGATCCACGTGCAACCAACTGGAATAGCGGCCACTGTCGTCAACAGCGGCCAGAGAGTTTTGGTTACCCATCGCAGATGATTGATCGTCATGACTGGCAGTCATTATATTCATTACAGCTCAGCGTAGCAGGACAACGCGCCGATGCGAGAGGGTGACTTTCGAGTTTTCATTAGATCCCCCGCGTTGGTGGTTTGTAGCTGGGGGGTTGCGCCAGTGGAATCGAGTCTTTGGTCTGGGCTTCGATGCGTAGTAAGCGGTTGTATTTTGCCACCCGTTCAGAGCGGCATGGCGCACCAGTTTTGATTTGTCCCGCTGCGCTGGCCACAGCCAAGTCGGCGATAAAGCTATCTTCGGTCTCTCCTGAGCGGTGTGAGATCACAGCGGCGTAGCCAAGTTCCCGTGCGGTGCGTAGCGCCTCTAGCGTCTCGCTGACGGTGCCGACCTGATTGGGTTTGATCAAGATGGCATTGGCCGCACCCAACTCGGCTCCGCGCCGCAGTCGGCGAGCATCGGTGACGAATAGGTCGTCGCCAACCAGCTGGGTGTCTGCGCCGAGCGCTTCGCTGAGCTCCACCCACCCCTGCCAGTCGTCTTCATGCAGTGCATCTTCCAGCGATGCCACTGGATAGCGTGCACACAGCGTCTGCAAATAGGCGATGAATTCCTTGGTGTCTAACTGTGGGTAGTCCTCTGCTCCACCCTCGCCTCGCAGCTGATAGCGCGAATCTTGGTGCAGTTCAGTGGCGGCACAGTCGATGGCCAGTGCCACATCGGCATCAAGCCCTAAGCGGAAGCCGGCGCGGTCCACGGCTTGAGCCAGCAGCTCCAAGGCTGCCGCGCTACCGCCCCCGTCGCGCAGATTGGGGGCAAAGCCACCCTCGTCGCCGACGGCGGTGTGATGTCCGTCGCTCAGGAGCAGTTGGCGCAGGGTGTGGAATATCTCAGTGCCCCAGCGCAATGCTTCGGCAAAGCTGCTAGCGCCCACTGGTTGCACCATGAATTCCTGTAGGTCAATGTTGTTGTCGGCATGGGCTCCGCCATTGAGGAGGTTCATCATCGGCAAAGGCAGGCTCAGCTGTGTGGTGTCGCCGCCGAACAGCTCAGCTAGATGCCGGTACAGTGGCATTCTGCGTTCGGCGGCCACGGCTCGCGCCAGAGCCATGGAAACGCCGAGCAGGGCGTTGGCACCGAGGCGCGAACGCTGCTCGGTGCCATCCAGC
>JABABF010000185.1 GCA_014238345.1 Gammaproteobacteria bacterium | reverse complement strand
TTTTCCCATCTCATTTATATCTAAATCATGCTGACCTACGGTTGATCCAAGCTCGGATATTATCATATATATAATATTCATTTCTTTTTGTGGATTTCCTTGTGCTGATTTCAAATATGCAAGTTTCTCTTCTACTGATTGCCTCGCTAATTTGCAGTTTGGTACTTGATCCATTTTAGGATCTGCCCATTTTTTCTTTAATTTTTTAAGAAATTGCCCATATAAAATCTGCCAATCTATAATTTCCATCTACTATACACCCCTTTGCGATTTTATCGCTTTCTCCACCTTGTTATCTACATAATCTCGTAACCCACTATCCGTTAGATATTGTCTCATAAGCTCCATGATAACCAAGCTCTTTTTTCTTCCACCTAGACGTAATACCTTTGCTCCAAATCTCTCCAGCAAGTCTTTTTCAATCTGCATACTAGTCGCTACTATTGTCATATTTCTACTAGATATGTATCAGCATATAAATGTAAATATGTTAATTTATGGTTATACTATTGACTTTACGTGTTGCTAATATATTCGATAATCTATCCAATATTTCTCGTATGTTCTTATCACTATTGCTCAAATCCATATAGAGACTATGAGTATCTATTGCTGGATATGATACAACTTGATATGGGATATTACAACATTCAAAAATATATGATCCTACCTCAATACATATCTCTTCATCCATATGTCTTAAAATGTATATAATGGTATAAATGTAGCGTTAGCCTAATCCATCAAGCCACGTTTTTGATATTCTCTGACTAGAGACTTGTAATATGCTAATTGTGATTCTTGCTTTCTAATACTTTTTTGGATTCTCGGTATCATCATCTTTGCCCAAGGAGACCACTTTGCATACTTGCGATATTTTTCCAACTGTGTACGGTGTGATGCTATACCAATAGCAATAGTTTCTACCCATAATTGTGCTTGTATGCCTGTATTTCTCTTTCCAATCTTACCATATCTATATCCCATAGATTAGCATATTGCATTTTTTATTTATATCAGTTATGATATTATGATCAATTTAGATCTCTAGATGCGTATGTGTATAATTCGCAATATACTCTACTGCCACCACTATGATGGGCAGATGATTTATTAAGATCAATACAAGTTAGTGCATATGCTTTAGCCAATAATTCATTTCCATCTACGGGAATACATTTTATATCAAAACTTTCATCATAACTATACAGAGATAAACATATTACTTCATATTGC
>JABABF010000184.1 GCA_014238345.1 Gammaproteobacteria bacterium | reverse complement strand
GCAGGGAGCGCGAGCGCACACAGGGGTAGCCGTCTCCATAGCCAATGGCTACCGTGGCTACAACACATGGCTCGGAGCTGCACCAGTGCCCCCCATAGCCCACCACTTCGCCCACACCTAAGCGCCGCACCGCCAGCACCGGAGCCTCTAAGCGCAACACCGCCCGCAGCTCGTAGTCCACTGCCTGCGCTGTTGTTGGGAGTACCCCATACAACATCAACCCAGGGCGCAACCAACCCTGCCGCAAGTGCGGATAATTGCATAGCGTTGCGGAGTTAGCCACGCTGGATGGAAAGCCATCGCTGTACTGTGAGAAGAGGGCGAATTGCCGCTCGGTGCTCTCATCTTCTTCTGCGCTGAGCTCAGCGTGGCTAAAGTGCGTCATGCAGATCAGCTCATTGACATGTGCTGCTGCGTTAAGACGATGTAGCGATTCGCGATATTCCTGTGGTGCCAAACCCAATCGGTGCATACCGCTGTCCAATTTGAGCCATATATTGAGCTGGCCTGAACGCGGGTTATCTAACACCGCATCCACACCGGCTAGGCTGTGCACCACCAAATCGAGTTGGTGGCGCAGGCAGTCGGAGACCACAGCAAGCGTGCCAGGCACTGCCATCACCACCAAGCGCGCCCGACAGCCAGCGTGCCGCAACGCCAGCGCCTCATCCAGACGCGCCACTCCCAGTGCATCGACCACACCATCCAGCGCACTCGCCACCGGCAATAAACCGTGACCATAGGCATTAGCCTTGACAATGGCCAACAATTTTGCTGCGGGAGCCAAGCGCCGCAGCTGCTTTGCATTATGACGCAGTGCCGATAGATCGATGTGAGCCTTAGCTGCCAACTGCATGAATCGCCCCCTCAGCACCGCCAGTAGTTGCGAAATACGACAATACGCACCATAGTGTAGCCCCTAATAACTCCTCCCCGTCCAAGAGCGTGTGCTCCAATGAGGCAATCTACCGAGCGGCAACTCGTCGTCGCCATCTCTTCGCGAGCGCTGTTTGATCTGAGTGAGAGCCACCGTATCTACCAGGATGAAGGGCTCCGCGCCTATTCTCGCCACCAAATTGAGTACGAGGAGAGCCCCCTCACCCCAGGAGTCGCTTTCCCGCTGGTCACCAAATTGTTGCAGCTCAACCGCCTGCTTGAGGCTAAGCCGGGTATTGAGGTCATCCTGTTATCTCGCAACACCGCCGACACTGGCCTGCGGGTGCTGAACTCCATCCGCCACCACCACTTGGATATCAGCCGCGCTGCTTTTTGCGGCGGCGAACAACCTTGGCGCTATGTCCAAGCATTCCAATGCGATCTCTTTCTCTCCACCGAGACAGAAGATGTGCAGGGTGCGCTGCAACAAGGGGTTGCCGCCGCCACGCTATTGCCACCACATCCTAAATCGGATGAGGCCGGGCGCTCACTGCGTTTTGCTTTTGACGGTGATGCGGTCATTTTTTCGGATGCCTCAGAGCAGCTATTCCAGCGCGAGGGACTAGAGCACTTTGCCCAATGCGAAGCGGCTACAGCGCGGGAGCCGATGGATGGCGGCCCCTTTAAGGGTTTTCTCCACTCCCTACAAAAATTGCAGGCGGCACTGGCACAGCGCCAACTAGACAGCGAACTGCGCACCGCCTTGTTCACCGCCCGCTCGGCACCAGCCGACGAGCGAGTCATCCGCACTCTGCGCTCGTGGGGCATCCGCGTCGATGAAATCCTCTTTCTGGGAGGACGCGACAAGGGAGCATTCCTGCGCGCCTATGGTGCCGATGTGTTTTTTGATGACCAGCAACAACACTGTGCTAGTGCACAGCGAGAACAAGTGACCGTGGGGCATGTTCCCCATGACTCGGTCGGTGGTGCCGAGCATAGCCAGGCATCCAAGCGCTCAGTAGAAGAGGAAACGCAGCCCAAGTCCAGCTAAAATCACCACCAGCAAACCCCGCAACAAGGTCTGTGGCATCACGGAGCTGAGCCTTGCACCCAGATAGACCATCGGCAAGGCACCACAGAGCAATCCCAACAACAGCCGCCCATTCACATTGCCGAGCAACAGCCAATGGCTGAGCCCGGCAATTAGCGTCAGCGGCACCGCATGCGCCAATTCAGTCGCAATGACCTCAACAGGCGTTAAACGGGGATACAAATACAGGAGCACTGCAGTACCAATGGCTCCAGCACCTACCGAAGACAGCGTCACCAACACACCAAGTAGCGCCCCCACCGCCACGGTCATCAGGCGCGGCGGAGCATCATTGCATTGCGGCGCACCCTCAGCAGCCTGTCCCCAGCTCTGCAAGCGCGAACGCAACGACAGCACGATGGCCGTGCCGAGCAACATCACACCAAGGCTGGACTGTAGCAAGGCACTGTAATTGTGCTGGTCATCAAAGACCCACCGCAGTGCAAAGGCAGTGAGTCCAGAGGCTGGCAGACTACCGCAGGCGAGCCATGTCGCAATGGGCCAGTGAATCATACCCTGACGGTGGTAGGCGATTACGCCTCCTGCTTTGGTCACCGCAGCGTAGAGCAGATCCGTACCAATAGCGATGCGCAATGGGTAAGCCATGAAGACCAAGATGGGGGTCATCAGCGAGCCGCCCCCAATACCCGTCATACCAATAGCAAGACCGACCGCACCGCCCGCCAAGATATGCAACAGCCACTCGCTCATAGAAGTGACATAGCACCCTTGGTGGCGCTATGTCGCAAACCTGGTCTGTGCTGCCCCTCGCCGGGCTCAGTTGTCATCAGTGGTCGATTGCCCAACCGCCGAGAGATGCAGGCCGCACTCTTTCTTGGTGGCGTCTTCCCACCACCAGCGACCAGCGCGCTCATGCTCTCCAGGCCTCACTGCCCGTGTGCATGGCTCACACCCAATACTTATAAAACCTTGGTTATGCAGCGTGTTATACGGTACATCGAAGGCATGTATATAACTCCACACCTCACTAGAGCTCAGGGTGGCCAGCGGATTGAATTTCAAGCGTGGCGGCTGCTCGGGAGTGGCCAGAGGATCGCGCTCCACCACTGGTACGGTGGCGCGTGTGTCAGGGCTCTGGTCGCGGCGCTGTCCGGTGATCCAAATATCTAGTGATGCTAGTTTGCGCAGCAACGGTGCTCTTTTGCGCACCCCACAACACTCTTGATGGCCATCTTGGTAAAAGCTAAACAAGCCCTTTGTACGCACTAGAGCTGACAGTGCATCGGCATCTGGCGAGAGCATCTCGATATCAATGTCATAGTGTTTCCTGACCTGTTCAATAAAGCGATAAGTCTCAGGATGCAAGCGTGCGGTGTCAAGACAAAAGACCGAAAAACGCTCTGCCGATGCCTCCTTGAGCGCCATATCAATTAAGACCACATCTTCGGCACCACTAAATGCAATCGCAATGCGAGCATCGAATGCCAGCGCTGTATGCAACACCTGGCGTGCCCCAGCACCCTCCAATTGCACAGCCAAGGTGGCGATGTCGCTCACCTCAGTAGGGCAGGGTGCAGTAACGGGCATAGGAAATCCAGGGTCAACCACAAGGTAACAGCACATTATACGCCGCACATGTCTCACCACCAGCTGAGTTTTTCTATACTGGGCTGTTCCGATTTGCCTAGGTCGCCGTCGGGCGTTAAAGTAAGCTCTATCACCATACCCATTACCGCTAAAAACGCTCGAACCGCCAGCGGCGAGTGACCACAGCGTAGCGACACAGCCGATGCGAATGATTTGCCTAGATCTAGAAGGCGTACTGATCCCGGAGATTTGGGTCGGCCTCGCCGATGCGAGTGGTATTGATGAATTGCGCGCTACCACGCGAGATGTTGGCGATTATGATGCATTGATGCACATGCGCTTGGAGCTATTGAAACGCCACGGCCTCGGGATGATCGAGCTGCAACAGGTCATCAATAACATGGCACCTCTGCCGGGGGCTGCCGCTTTCTTAGAGCGCCTGCGTAGCCGCTTCCAACTCGCCATTGTCTCAGATACTTTCTACGAATTGGCCGCCCCACTGATGCACCAACTCGGTCAACCATTACTGCTGTGTCACCATCTCATGCTGGATAACAAGGGCTGCATCAGCGGCTATCGGCTACGCCAAAAGCAACCCAAGCTCCACGCTGTGCGTGCCTTTCAATCAATGGATTACCAAGTATTTGCAGCTGGCGACTCCCTCAATGATATTGACATGTTGTGTAGCGCCGACTACGGCGTTTTTTTTCGAGCTCCCGCCGCTGTGCACGCGCAGTACAGCCAATTCCCCGCCACCCAAGAATACGACGAGCTGTGGCAATTATTTTGCGAAAGCGATCGTTAATTAGCAAGAGTCCATGAGTGCTATTGCCCCCTCTATCGGCAACCCATTGCGCGTTGCACAGCGCAGCTCGACCAATGACGAGTCCCGTTATCAGCGCGTAATCGAACGTGCGGCACAGCTGCGCCAAAGGCCACAGGATGCGGGGCGCAACGCTGCTGTGCGCCAACATGCCAAGGGACGGATGACTGTGTGGGAGCGCATTGCGCTACTATCCGACTGCGAGCCAGAAATCCTCTATCAAAACTGGGGGATGCAATTAGACGGTGCTTCACTCGTGACCGCACTGATCGAAATCAACGGTCGCAAAGTGGCCTTCTATGGTCACGATTTCACGGTGCGTGCCGGTTCAATGGATGCCACCAATGGAGCCAAGCTAGTCGCATTAATTGAACTGGCGACTAAGTGGGGCATCCCGCTGATTGGTATCAATGACAGTGCAGGAGCCTATGTCCCTGCCGGTGTCGGCGGTCTTGATGGCTATGCTCAAGTATTTGCCGCACTGCGCCGTGCCAGCGGGGTGGTGCCGAGCATCATGTGCATGTTCGGATTCAATGCGGGCGGCGGCTCCTATCTGCCTCGCCAAGGAAGTTTCATGATCCAACCACAGCACACTTTTTTTGGCCTGACCGGGCCCGCAGTGGTGGAGTCTGTACTCGGTGAGCGCATCAGTGCCGACGAACTGGGGGGGCCGGCCGTACACAGCCAAAGCGGTGTCGCCGATTTTGTGGTCAGCGATGAAAGTGCCGCTATTGCCTTGGCGCGAAAATTGCTGGACTACTTGCCAGATAACAACCACAGTGCCGCGCCGTTATTGCCTTGCTCCGATGCCCCCCAGCGTGAGACCCCCCAAATCGGCGCACTGCTACAGCGCACTATCAGTTCACCGACTGGCTTCAACACCCCGCTCGACTCCCACCTTGTGCTACAGGAATTATGTGATCACGGTGACTACCTTGAAACTCAGGCCGAGCGGGCGTGCAATACCATCACCGCCTTCACTCGGCTCAACGGCCATGTCGTCGGCATCGTCGCCAATAACAGCGCTGTGGCCTCCGGCCAGATCGACATTGATGCCGCCTATAAAAACGCTCGTTTTATTCGCTTCTGCAATCTTTATAACCTGCCCGTGCTATTCATCGAAGATACCACCGGTTTCCTGCCTGGACAAGAGCAGGAGATGGGCGGTATCGTACAGGCTGGACGCGCGATGCTCGATGCCATTATCGATCTGCGCACACCGCGCATTCTGGTGCTATTGCGCAATGCTTTTGGCGGTGCCTATGCCGCCTTTAATAACTATGCGGTCGGTGCCGATTTAGTGCTAGCGCTACCGACTACACGGGTCGCCGTTATGGGCTCTGCTGGCGTGTCCTTTGTCTACAAAAAAGAATTGCAAGCGCTGGCTAGCGACCGGCGCGGCACGCCGCGCTCAGACAGTGCCGCCGACCGCGCGAAGGCACAGGAGTGGATGCGCGCACAGCGAGCAGTGCTAGCCGAGCGCTATGAGAAGGAGCTGATGAATGCCGATGAAGCGCTCAGTTTGGGATCCATCTCTCGTCTAGTGATGCCAGAGACCTTGCGCGCTGACCTGATCAGACACTTCTCGCTGTGTATAGAGCGATATCAGCCACAGCCGATGTCTGATATACAACGCGAGTTTCACTGAGCTCAGCGCTGTGATTTCCTGTGTCCTTACCCGCTATCAGCGGCCAGTTGATGCCCAGATACCAAGCCGCTAAGCGCGCCATGTCTGATCACACACACACACCATCAACGCCCTTGCCACCGAGCCACAACCGTTGTCGTGGCAGCTCGGCTTCAGCTTGGGAACGCAGCTTTGATTGCTCCACACTGCGCCCACTGATCATCTGCCGAGGCCCGATTCGCAAGGAGGCCATCGATGTCTTCCGATCATTGGGCATCAGTCATATCGGGATGCTACTCTCCGAGCGAGATAGCATTGTATTCGCCGGAGCGCGCGCACCAGAATTGCGCCACATCGCAGCTCAGCATGTCCATCCAGTGGCTGATTACAGTGGTGCCGATGCCGCTGAACGCCAACAGCGCATCGCAGAAATTATTGATATTGCACAGCGCCACAATTACAACAGCGTCTTCGCTGGTTACGGCTTTATGGCTGAAGATGCGCAGTTGTCCCGCCAACTGCAAAGCGCTGGACTGCTCTTCATTGGGCCTTCTGCACAAGTATCAGACAATGCAGGACTCAAGGATCGAGCCAAATGCACAGCACGCGAGGTCGATGTCAGCGTCACACCAGGTGTTGACAATCTAGCGGAACTGACTCTGCTGGCCAAGTACCCCGATAGCGCCGCATTGCTTGCACTGGCGAAGCAACACCAGTTGGATATTGCTAGCACCACCACAACCAGTGCCAGTGCACTGGCGCAACAGCTGCTTTCAGCGGCTATGGAGCAGGCTATAGAGCTGTACGATATCAATGAGTTATGTGCCCAAGCTCAACAACAAGCGCAGGATTTATTCACACGCCACCCAGGCTACCGCCTGAGGATCAAGGCAGTCGGCGGCGGGGGCGGCAAAGGGCAACGCGTCCTAGCTGCACCGGGATCTGCTCAGCGAGCCGCCGACAGTGCCACAGCGGTGCCTGAGGCCGTGCGCGAGGTATTGGCCGAGATGAAGTCTCTGGGCCCCGGCGACAACCGCAATGTGCTCCTTGAACTCAACATAGAAAACACGCGCCATGTTGAAATCCAAGTCATTGGCAATGGACACTGGTGTATTGCACTGGGTGGGAGAGACTGCTCTGTGCAGGCGCACGAACAAAAATTAATTGAGCTCTCAACGACTCTTGAATCGCTAGCTCAAGATATCACTACCGCCGAGGCGACACAACGTACAGCTGAGGCGCGCAGTCTGCGCCGTGAGCGTAGCATGCTGGAGCAGATGGAACGCGAAGCGGTGCGTTTTGCCACTGCCGTAGGTCTGGATAGTGTGTCGACTTTTGAATGTATCGTCGATGCCAAACGCCATTTTTTTATGGAGATGAATACGCGCATTCAGGTGGAGCACCGCGTCACGGAACTATGTTATGCACTGGAGTTTTGTAATCCACAAGACCCCAGCGACTCATTTTGTGTCGATTCCCTCATTGAGGCCATGGTGCTACTCGCTGTACACAGTGCGGCACTGCCCGAGCCACGCCGTGTGCCGCTGGCACAGGCCGCCGTTGAAGTACGTCTCAACGCCAGCAACAATGCACTGGCACCACATGCCGGAGGGGTTATTGAATACTGGTCAGCGCCAGTGTCAGGAGAAATCCGAGACGACCAAGGGATCTCGTTACCTAACGCTGATAGTGGGCACTTTGTGCGCTATCACCTCAGCGGTGCCTACGATAGCAATATCGCCTTAGTACTGTGCGAGGGTACAAATAGAAAAACCGCCTTACAAAGCCTGGCTAACATCCTCTCGTGCATGGAGTTACACGGCCGCGACTTGGCCACCAATTTAGATTTTCACCGCGGTTTGATCACCTGGTTGCTGGCTCACAACCCTAACGCACGCCTTGGCACTGGCTTTGTACCGCCCTGGCTGGCCGCAGTTGGCCAGCTGAGCGAGGGAGCCAGTAACATCGATTTGCCCTATGCTTGGCGCTTGCTCAGCAAACAGCGCATAACAGCGGCTCCCCCCGCTGTGCGCGACGCATGGGAGCATTGCTTAGCCGCCAAGCAGCTGCTACTGGTGCGAGCATTGCAAGAATTATTAGAGCGCCCCCACCTGCTAGCTGGCTGGCTGGGGCACTCACATACTGCGATTCAGTGGCACAAGGGACGCGCCATAGCAGTACAAAACCCGTTGCAGCAACTGTCTGAGTTGTACCACTATCTAAATAAGGCTCCCCATCCAGAGCGGGCAGCCAGCGCCCAAATCTGGGATCACGACCAGCAGCTACTCGCTGAGGGGATGGCGTTTTACCACGAGGTGGCTGGCCACCTCGGCGCTCGCTCCGCCGCTGAGTTCTCCTATCTAGAACTGAGCCAGCAGCTCAGCAGTCGCAATGCCCCCAAGCGCATATCCCGCACCCGGTGGCGAGCATTGCGCGCCGCACACTTGGGCTATCAGTGTGGCTTGGAGTTGTTGCACATACCAGCTGCACTGGGGCGCGCTGTGGGCTTTCACCGCCTGCGTTGTCGCACCGACCTCAGCATTTCGATGCCAGCCGAATGGAAAGATAGCGAACTGCAAGCACAGATGCAACGGGTGCTGGCACCACCGCCGCCGCAGAGCAGCGATGAAATTGTGGCTCAGAGTGGCGGCACATTCTATCGCCGCGAAGCAGCTGATCGCCCGCCGTTCATTGAAGCTGGGCAACATTTTGATCGAGGCGACACCTTGTGTATCATTGAAGTGATGAAAATGTTCAACAAAATCCGTGCACCTTTTGCCGGTACGCTGGAAGCCCTGTTGGAGGAAAACGACGGTGGCATTGTTCGCAAGGGGCAACCCTTGTTCCGTGTGCGCCCCGATGAAATTGCCGCGCCACCCATAGATCCCAGCACTCGACAGCAACAGCGGCGCGAGTACACTGCCGACCTATTGCAACGGGTCGTGTTGACGCAATGATCACCGGCCTAGCGCATCTGGCCATCGCCGTGCCTGACTTAGAACGAGCCATCCGCCGATTTAGCGATGATTTTGGCCTAACATATAGCGGTTGCGAAGAGGTTCAATCGGCGCAGACTAGCACTGCATTTTTCCCGTTGCCAGCGACTCACATCGAATTGGTCTACCCACTACACAACAGCGGTCCCATACGCAAATATTTAGATCGCCAAGGGCGCGGCGGTCTGCACCATATCTGCTTTTCCAGTGATGATATCGAAGCCGATGTAGAGCGCTTGCGCGCTTTGGACTATGAGTTTCTCAGCGCGGAACCTCAAACGGGTGCCCACGGTAGCCGCGTGATATTTATCCACCCACGCAGCTGCGATGGCGTGCTGGTCGAATTGACTCAGCCCGCCAATAGTGTACCGGTAGACGACACAACATGAACGATTACTGCCCACCGCCAGCCTCCCGCCAAGACTGGGAGCAATTGGCACAGCGTGAAATCAAGGGCAGCTCGCCGGACACACTGGCACAGGAAATCTGCGAGGGTATCGGCCTGCAAGCGCTCTACACGCAAGAGGATATCAAGCAACTCGCCACCACTGACACACTGCCAGGTCTGGAACCTTTTCTGCGTGGCCCTAGAGCGACAATGTACACACGCCGTCCATGGACCATCCGCCAGTATGCTGGTTTTTCTACCGCTGAAGAATCTAATGCCTTCTATCGCCAAAGCCTCGCGGCGGGCGGGCAGGGCATTTCCGTGGCTTTTGATCTCGCCACCCACCGCGGCTATGACTCTGATCACCCGCGCGTTACCGGTGATGTGGGCAAAGCAGGGGTGGCCATAGACAGCGTTGAGGATATGAAGCGGTTGTTTGATGCGATCCCCCTT
>JABABF010000183.1 GCA_014238345.1 Gammaproteobacteria bacterium | reverse complement strand
GCCACCAGCGAGATTGGTATCCAGCTCGAGATTGCGGCGCGTGCTACGGTCCAACAAGACGCTGTCGGCACCGCGCTCGTGGGTCAATCCGAGCAGATGCGGCAAACCCGCACACTGGGTCTCGCGCGCATAGCGCAACAGACAGCCAGCAGCACCCAGCGCTGGCCCTAAATCCGAGACATCAAAACCGTCCAGCGACCGGGTGCGGAACTGTCGCAACAAATCGGCCTCAGCTCGCTGGCGATCAAAATCCAAGGCCGGGCGCAGGTGCGGTGAGGGGGCATTGGCCAGCACCGATATAGGCAAGACAACCTGCTCTGGCAGCAGCAGCTCAGCTGGACTCAGGCGCTGTAACTCGGCAGCCAGCGCGGGCTCGCCATCCACCTCAGAGACTGTGAAGCGCCCACCCGCTAGCTCGAGGCAGGCAATGCCACAACGCCCATCGGCCTGTGGACACAGAGCCACTAGCAAATTGTCGCGATCAGCATCCAGTAGCGCCTCGTCGCTAAGTGTGCCTGGCGTGACAATGCGCACCACGCGGCGCTCCATGGGTCCTCCCTGTACCACTGGATCGCCGACTTGCTCGCAGATGGCCACCGATTCACCCACCCGCACCAGCTTGACCAAATACGATTCCACTGCATGCACGGGCACCCCCGCCATCGGCACAGGCACCCCCGCCGAGCGCCCGCGTTGTGTCAACGCGATATCCAACAATCCAGCGGCGCGCTCGGCATCGGCGTAGAACAGCTCGTAAAAGTCCCCCATGCGGTAGAACAATAGCTGCTCTGGATGCTGTGCCTTGATGCCGAGATACTGGCGCATCATCGGCGTATGTGCATCGCTTCCAGCAGTGCAAGAAACGGACGTGGTAGCGACGGCAGGCGCAGAAGTACTCGCAGACATAGCGGCATTCTAAAGTAGGCGCAGCAAGCGGCTCATCAAATCTGTCATGCCAGTAGATATAATGCCCATGAGATACGCTGGAGAGCACAATTGGCTGCCACAACAAAGGGGGCTCCAGCAAAAGTGCAACAAGTAGCACACTCGGTCGATACTGGGGATAACTCGCTGTTCCCGTCACCGCAAGTATTGCGCCCAGCTGGCGATCCACAGCTGCTGTTGATCGCAGATCACGCCAGCGCATATATCCCGACTCGCTATCAAGGCTTAGGATTGTCGGAAGCCTCGCAACACAGCCACTGGGGTGTGGATATCGGCACACAGGCGCTGTGTTGCGAGCTGTCTGAACGCCTCAATGCTCCGGCCATTCTGTGTCCAATGTCGCGGCTCGTCATCGACTGTAACCGAGACCCCGATACAGCTCCAGACAGTATCCGTACACAGATCGAGGCAGGTGTATCCGTGCCGGGGAATATCGCGCTGAACGATGCCGAGCTGCAACTGCGCCGACACGGCTTTGAGGACTACCACAACGCCATCACACACTGTCTAGATCAGCTCGACCAGCGCCTCGGGCGGCGGGCGGCACTGCTCTGTGTACACTCTTTTGCTCCCCACTTAGGCACCGTAGTTCGCAAGGTGGATATCGGTGTTTTGTGGCGCGACGATAGGCACATGGCAACGCTACTGATGGCGGCGCTCGCACACGGCGAGCACCCACTACAAGCAGTGGATCTGCGCGAAAACGAACCCTATTCTGCCTATGATCTGTCCTATACTTTGAGCCGCCACGGGCTCGGCCTAGGTCGCTTGGGCAGTGTGCTGGAAATCCGCCAAGACCACCTCGTGGCTCCCATCTCCCACCACTGGCTTGACTACTTGGCTACGGCGATACAACAGTGCCGCTTGCAACTGGCCGACACACAAGATTGCTAAAGACAGCCCATGAGTACTCTATCTGCCCCCTCGCTCAGCATCGGCATTGAAGAGGAGTGCCTCTTGGTGACCATCAAGCGCCTAGCTCTGGTCAGTGAATTGATGTGTCACATCGCAGTCAATACACCCGTGTGTAGTACTGGCCGCGAACTGTGCGCCCTGCACAACACGCTACATGAGCGCACCGCACATGGGAGTGATTGAGGATGCCTCTCGCCTTGTGGGGGTCGTTGCAACCCAACTCACACTACCCAACACGGGCTATCGCCACCGCATTGTACCAGTGCCTTGTGTACTGGCTCTACCAGCTGCAAGAGCGCAATTTGCACCTCCGCGATTATTCGGCGATGCTCATCGCAGAAAATCGTAGCCAAGGCCTAGTTAAGTAGCGTAGCGCAGCTCATGTCGACTGCTCACCCCCTCGTCCACAGCTTGGCAGTACAGCTAGGACACTCTCTACAGGCAGTAAGCTGGCGGGTGGCAACAGCTGAGTCCTGCACTGCGGGCGGCATCGCCGAAGCTATCACCAACGTACCCGGCAGCTCGGCTTGGTTTGTCGGCGGTATCGTCGCCTACAACAACCACACCAAACAACAACTACTCGGCATTGAGAGCGATCTGATCAGCCAACATGGTGCGGTCAGCGAGATGACCGCACGAAAAATGGCGCACGGGGTACTGATGCAGGTGCGCGCCGAGGTCAGCGTGGCCGTCACCGGCATCGCTGGTCCGAGCGGAGGCACCCCAGATAAGCCCGTTGGCTCCGTGTGGCTGGCCTGGTCCTGCCATAGCAACGACACTATCGCCCAGCTATGCCACTTCAAGGGCAATCGCAACCAAGTGCGCCGCCAGACCACAATACAAGCGTTGCGCGGCCTGCTAGCGATGGCGCGGCGCGAGATGCGTTAGCAAACCTCAGCCAATGCGTTAATCGCTGGCTTGCCAGTGCCAAACAGCCGTCTACCAACCTCTATTTGTCACCACTACTTTAAGCCCGAGGTACACTAAAATAGCCCCTGCCGAATGGTGTGCTAACAACATGCCGCAGAGGCTGGGCTCCCTTGAGG
>JABABF010000182.1 GCA_014238345.1 Gammaproteobacteria bacterium | reverse complement strand
CAGTAATAATGTGCGTATGCCATCCACCAAACTGAGATCAATCTCACCGCCGCTGATCCCCAATTCTTCAATCCGCCCGGAAACCGGTGGACTCGGGTAGTCTGTATCCACATTGCCCCCAGCATCTACCGCCACTGGCACGGGCAGAGTCAGTGCTTCCCCAGGATTTAGCGTATAGCTCAAACGCTCGAAGAATAGTTCAGTTCCCAGCACATCAGCTTGCACCTGCAAGGTAGCAGAACTCAGGCCAGGATAGTGGGCAACCAATGTCAACGAGCTGTTATCAATGGCCTGCTGCAAATTAATCTGCACTGTCCCGCCCAATAACACCGCACTACGCACTGTGGCAACATCGTCCACGACGCTAAATGACAGACTGGAGCTAGGCCTCCAAGCAGGATCTATCAAACCAAAATCATCAATACCATCCACCTGCAATGTGATCGTGGTGCTGACCCGCAACACACCAGAGGCGTTGTCCTGTAGAGCCAAGCTTAGCCCGACAACGCCGCTGCTATCGGCTGGGTCGCGCAAAGTCATCGCCCCAACACCGCTCAACACACCATCTGTGGCAACCACCTGTACCTCGGTTGATGCTGGCAGCTCAGTAATGGCAGCCACCATCGCGCCATCCTCAAGCCGTGGACCGAAATAGAACAGTAAGCCAGCGGAAGCATCCAGCGACACAGCAGAAGAGATGCGCCACTCTAGATCCACATTATCGTAGCGATCCACCCCAACGAGACTGAGCACAAAGGGCTGAGCAAAATAAGCCGCCGTTGGCAGGTTCAGTCGCAATCGGTCGGCCTGCACCTCCACCAAGATCTCCACTGTGTCGGTCAGGCCGTCGCTACTAGCGGTAAGGCGCAAAGTGTCGTGGTCAACCGCCTCTTCCACCAACAAACTGTGGGCACCGGATCCAGTAGCAGACAACGTGTAATTACTGTTGATCTCAGACAAGATCAAGCGCACTTCAGAAGCATCGAGATCAACATTGCCAAGATGATCTCGAACCTGATAACTGATGGTTCTAGCAACCCCAGGCACGATTATGGTAGGGGCATCTATCTCGACTCGAGCACCTACCACATCAACAGTGAATTGCAATGTGTTGCTAAGCCTACTGTTGCCAGCATTGCTCTCTCGAACTGCCACTAATACATTGGCGCCATCGCTGGCCTCGCCAACATAGAGCAACACAAAAGTATCAAATTGCACACTTTCAATAGTGGCTTGGCCACTACCCCCCGACAACCTTTGGAGAAAAGCACCCTGCGGCAACTGATAGCCCACATCTTCATTGCCATAAATATCGGCTCCCACGATATTTATGCCAACGCCCAAACCCGGTATCAGCACATTACCCAGCGCCGTGGCCAGCAATACAGAAGTCTGCACGTCGACCAGCACATCGTGACTGCCGACAAGATCACCCTCAACGGCGTTAAGACGCAGAGTGGCTCCATCCAGCGCCCGAGTCACCTCAATATCGCCGTTAGCAGAGTGCGTAATGGAGCCATTGGCCGAAACACTCAGCGCCACTTCACCGCCTAGTACACTGGGATCGTTATCAACATTACCATTGGCATCTACCGCTAGGTAGCTCAGCTGAAATGGCGTGGCCGTATTCACGTTGGACGGCCCGGTGATCTCTAAACGATCAGCCAACACATCCATCGTCAGCTGTAATGGCGCAACACTAGACAAGGAGCCATCTGAAATACTCATACTTATGAGTGAGTTATCCACCAACTGTGAGACATTGATCCATAACGAGCGCGGGGTAGCCAAAGCGACCGTGTAAGCCGATTCTGGCAGCGCCACTGATGCCGCATCGAACACTTGCACCGACACAGAGCCTGCCGGCACACTGTGATCAGCATCCACATTACCGTAGCCATCCACCCCCACAACAGACACTTCAAAGGCGCTACCTACCGTGCCAGTGGACGGGCCACTGATCTCCAATAATGTAGCATGCACAGCAACGCGCAACGTCTGGATATCGGGCAGAAAACCTAGGCGATTGAGATGAATATCAAGAAGTTGCCCATCCACTACTCCGTCCAGCAGAGTGACCATCGGACCCGCTTGATTAGGATCGGTATCCGTGCTATCTGCGTTCACCGTCACTGTCCGCGTGCTCTCCGCGCTAGCTGCATTCACAGTCACCCTCAGATCGGTATCAGCCGCCTGCACCAAATAGTACAGATCCTCATCTATATTGCCGTTGGCATCAACAAAGTCCACGTCGACTAGAAAGGGGATGCCAGGTGTCGCCGACAGCGGAGTCACTGCCGATATCGCCGTACCCACCACCTCAACTTGCACCGGAATAGAGCCAAAAAGTACCCGCGCCTCCCCGAAGCCCACCACCTCGCCCGACACATTAATGGTCAACGACACATTATCAAAGCTACGCAACACGGTGACCGATAGTGTCGAGGTGCTGCTACCCAGATTCTCCGCCACTGCAATCTCAGGGGCAGGATTGACACTGCTCCCACTCACCCCAACAGTCACGCTACTCAACTCGGCATCAACATCAATATTGCCCTCTGCATCCTCAAAAGCCACCGAGACACCAAAGGGTTCCAGCGCTGTGACTGGCGATGGCACACTCATTTCCAAATGATCAGCAACCACCCGCACCAACACCTCTACATCATCACGCAACTCACCCAACAACCCTGGCGCGCTGATGCTAATGGTGGCGGTGGTGTTGTCCACAGCCTGCGTCAACAGCACCCGTACCGTATTAGGCACAACAGGCTCCAGCAAGAGGGCAACAACAGACGAGGTCGACACTCTCGCAACGGTGGTAGCAAACTCTAGCTGATGATTAGCCACATTGCCAGCAAGATCAAAGAAACTGACCGCAATATCAAAGGGCTGTGTGGCCACCACCTCAGCTGGCGCACTAAGTAGCAGCAGCTCAGCAATGGCATCGACCTCGATCTGATGACTGACCTCTAAAGCACCTTGACTGAAGCGCAATGTGAACAGGTCACCAGCATTCCCCCGCGTCAACAGCAATCGTGTACCACCTGTTGGCAGATTGCTCACCTCAATATCAACATCGGCACTGCTTCCTTCCAGTTCCAGCTGACCCTGCGCACTGGCCGGAGTTTGCGGATTGGCGGCACTCAGCGTGTAGGTAGAGGAGATGGCAAGGGCGAAAGGTTCAGCATCTGCATCCACATTGCCATAGCTGTCTTCTTACTGCACTAAAATCTCAAAAGACACTCCGACACGCATGACATCGGGCACCTGGTGCAATGCCAGCTGCGTAGCAACGATGTTGATACGCGAGTTCGCCTGACCAGAAACCGTGTGTGACAGGACAGAAACTAAGGGCGAGGGCACCTCGACATTACGGAAGTTGTAGGACAACGTATCACTCACCGTCAGCGTCAGGGTGCTGTTATCCAGCACATCCAGAGACTGCTCTAAACGCAACCATACCGAATTTGTAGCAGTCGAAGTCCGAACCACCACTACCGGCAGCGGCACTGTGCCGCCATCGCTCTGCTGCATCACCGTCACACTCAACGACGACTGACTCGGGCGGTAATCCTCATCCACATTACCAGCACTATCGACAGCAACCGGCAACACACTGAACATCTCGTCCGGGCGTAGCCCCGCCGATGGAGCACTGAACTCCAGTCGCTCACCGACAACCGCCACATGATCATAGTAAAGACTCGTCTGAAAACCAAACCCAGCATCCCTTATGGTCACGGTTTGAGTACTATTGTCGATGCCAGCTGGCAGTGTTCCCAACAGATGGATGTCCTGCAGTAGGAGAACGGCGGAGGTTGGGCTGGAGGCAATATTGAAAGCCACTTCAGCCTCCGCCAAACCGACCACTGCGAGCTGCAGATCGGAAGCGTTCAGGCTATAGTCCAAATCTATCCGCGTCTCATCGGCGCGGGCACCGACCCCAAGTACAACGACCCGTTGCTGTTGCAACTGCGCTGCGGGGCCCGCCCCTACTGACAAACTACGTGGTTCCGCTGGTTGCGTCACGCTATCTGCCACCCATAACTCAGTGGCGACAATGTCTACCGACACAGTCACTCCGCCAATCAACCCATCAATATCGGCCTGCAGGTAGACATGCAGACCATCCGCCGTCACCCCCAGTGTCACCGATAGGCGCTCGCTATCGCCATCTTTATTACTGTAACTAGCCACATCAATCTCCCCGAGACCGCCCGTGTGGGGCAGCTGACCCACATTCAATGGGGAACTGGCAAGATAACCATAGGGTTGCGTAGAACCATCCTGCGTGTAAAACAGCAGTGAACTCGTACTCGTCAACGGTCGATCCACATCTATGTTGCCAAAGCTGTCAATAGACTGCCACACCACCTCAAAGGGCAGATCTGAGCGCACGATGAAAGGATCATTGCCTAGGCCAGTACCGACTACGCGTGCATCAGTACTGTGCAGCCCTAGCGGCACATTCTCAACACTCAGCTGCACTTGGTCAGCAACCACAAGCGCTGTGATGTCCGTGGTGCGACCGCTCAGTGAAAGCGTGCCACTAGCAATGGCAGCCAAGGTCGCCAAGCTGTTATCGTAGAATCCCACACCAAATAACTGATTGTCCAATGCCCGCTCCAGTGGCAAAAACTGCTTACCAGCGCCTGCCCCACTGTGCGTAGTAGAAAAACTAACATGAGCTGTCGTCGGGTAGATGTAGTTGCCAGGTGCTCCCGCAAGCGAAACATCCAAGCCCGCAACTGTCGCCGGATCATCAAGGACTATAGCTTGGCCGCCCCATGATAGATCTAAGTCCAGATTGCCATTGGCATCTAAATACTGCACTTCTAGCAGGCCGAATCCCTCACCTGCTGCCAGACTGTCCACTGTCAGGGTAGCGGTTGATGTCGGAATGAACGAAGCCTCAATGTGATCCGCCCAGACCTCTATGTCTACAGCAGCAGAGCCGCTGAGAGCGCCCACCACCACGCTCAACGTCGACGAAGCATGATCCACTGCTTGCTCAATAGTTACGCTCAACTCAGTGGGCGATTGCACCGCAGCAGATAACGCCACGCCCGTTCCAGAGACTTGGCTGGCCGCACTCAGCCCGATGTCCACATCAATATTGCCGTAGCCATCTACCGCTTCCACTGTGAGCGCAAATGCTCGACCCGCCAGCACCACCACGCTGGCGCTACTGAACTCCAGGTCGCCGTCCGGCTGCAAGCGCAACATGCTTCCCTCTACCTCTATCGTGACTGCATCACTATTGCCACTAATAGTCTCTGACACCCCCGGCATATCGCTCACTGTCAGGATGACAGCCGAGTTATCCACCGCCTGCTCCACCACCACCTCCAGTGCACGATTGCCAGAAACACGGCGCACTGAAGCAAAGGTAATGGCTCTACTGCTGGAGTCAGTGCCGGACAACTGCACCCCATCACTCAACTGTGCCTTGGGTGCCGCATTGTCATTGTTATCAAAAAATCCCACCGAAATCGTATAAGTCACCCCCGGCACCATCACCTGCGGAGCCGCAACCGTCAGATAGTCCGGAATAATGCCAATCTCCAAGCTGTTGGCAACCGACAGCAACTGTTGCGAGGATTCCTGATAAGTCGCTGTCAATGTAAACGTACTCCCGTCCGTGCCCTGTGACAGCTGCACCTGCGCACCGCTTCCACCATCGCTCCGCACTGAACTCGCACCCTGTGCATCCCCATCTGAAATCACGATGGCTGCGGATGAGCTCGTCAATTCAAATAGACGATCTTCATCAAGATTACCTTGCTCATCAACAAAAGTGACATCTATATCAAAAGAGCGCCCCGCCGCCACTAGCGCGGGGGCTCGCATGGCAAGTGCCGTCCCCACGACTCGCACCGGCACTGTCGCTACGCCGCTGGCATTTCCATCGCTTAGGGTGATGGTCAGCTCGCTGTTGTCCTGCACCGATAATACCGTTATATCCACCCGATCAAGACCCACACTAGTAGCACTAAAAGTCACTCCTGCTGGACTCAGTAATGCCTGTACATCTGCCTGCACATTGTGACTGACCACATAACCCACGTCGACCGAACCATCGTTATCCACCCCCTGCACCTCAATGCCAAAACTTTGTCCCGCTGTGACCTCAGATGGGAGATCCAAAAGCAGGGCGCGCGTTAGCACATCCACTTCGAACTCCGCTGTGCCACTCAGCCCAGCATCTTCTATAGTGAGTGAAAATCGCTTTCCATCCTCCGGCAAACCAGAAAAACGGAGCCGCAGCTGCTCAATACCCGGAGATCCCGTCAGAGGTGGACCCGCCAGCTCCACCGTGCCCGAGCCTGACGAGATGCTAATCTGCAGTGCTGGAGTGAATAACAGAACACTCCTATCTCGGTTGCCCGCAATATCAACCGCCTGAATGGTGAAAGTGTTGTCAGCGTCGGGTATCACTTTTTGCCCGACAACTTGCAATGTGGCAGCCGCCACATCCACTACAACCGTGAACTCACCGCTCAATACTACACTGCCACCAAAGTCGACAAGCAATACTTTGTGCGGATCATTGTCATTGGCTCCCACAATGGTGACCTGCAAATTGTTGCTACCCGGCACCACACTGATCAGCGGTGTGCTGACCTCAAAACCATGCACCGTATCCTGCGCCACCAATGCACTGAAATCCAACACATAATCAGGGTCTTCATTGCCCAAGTCATCCACCGCGACCACTGTCACTAAGAAAGGATCCGTGGCCACCACCGTGCTGGATGAAGGGTTCAGTTCCAATTGCGTAGCCCTAACCTCCACCGTAATTGTGGCACTAGCTACGAGTGTTCCTCCTCCGAATTCACTTTTCAGCTCTCCTTCCACCCACAAGGTCGCTGGCCCTTGGGGAGCAGTACGCAATACATGCTCAAAACTCT
>JABABF010000181.1 GCA_014238345.1 Gammaproteobacteria bacterium | reverse complement strand
CCCCCAGCGTAGCAAAGCGCATGACAACCCACCTGATGCTCAGCATCACTTGGTTCGTCATGCGCTTTGCTCCGCTGGGGGTGTTTGGGCTGGTGGCGAAAACTACCACGATCACCGGTTTTGGCGCCTTTGCCTCACTGCTATGGTTTTTCTTTGGCGTACTCGCGGCGCTCGCTCTTCACGCCTTTGTCACCCAGCCATTGATCATGCATTGGGTTGGCGGCTTTGATTGGGTGCAGGTGCGCCGCCATTATCGCGCCGTATTCCCGGCGATGCTGACAGCCTTTTCCACGGCATCCTCCTCGGCCACGCTACCGGTGACTCTAAACTCTGTGCGCCGTCGAGCTGGGGTTTCCGACCGCACCTCGAGTTTCATCGTGCCGCTTGGCTCGACCGTCAACATGGACGGTACTGCGCTCTACGAGTGTGCTGCTGTGCTGTTCATTGCACAGGCCTACGGTGTCGATTTATCGCTGGGGGGGCAACTGCTCATCGTATTGACTGCTTTGCTGACATCGATTGGTGTAGCAGGTATCCCTGCCGCCAGCTTGGTGGCCATCACCGTGATCCTCTCGGTACTGGGATTGCCATTGGAGGGTATTGGCTTGCTGTTGGTGACCGACCGCCTACTGGACATGTTGCGCACAGCGGTGAACGTCTTCGGCGACACCTGCTGCACGGTAGTCATAGCCCGCCTGGAGGGTGAAGAAGGGGTGCTGGAGCAGGAGCCGGAGGATTAGGGCTGAGGTTGCATGTGGCGAGCGGTGTGGCCTATTGTGACGGTGGATTTCTATTAAGGATTTCAGAGGTGCTATTAATTGCACAAGTTTGATTCACTCTGTCAGAACTCGAAGGTATGCTACCCACTTCACATTTCTGCGATCAGCTTTCCGAAGTAGTTTCTTCACAGCATATTGCTTATGGGTATAAATGCCAGTATCTTTAATTCCCTCCTACACACACAGGAGCCCCACCCATGCACGAACTACTCGCCCCCACCACATAAAAAATGTTGTTTAACACACTTCGAGCTAATCTTGACGCGCTGGTTAGGCGGGGTCACCCCAATCCTGGTCGCGGTATTTGCCGGGTTTTAGCAACGCATGGAGATGAGTTGGAGGATTTTTTGGCCAGTGAAGTGAGACCCCAGATACCGGAGGTGTTTGCCAAATTTCAATTGCGAGCTGAGACTGAAGCACAGCGGGTAAATACTGGATCCTCTGAACTAGAGCCAGAGTTACTTGCCGAGCCCCAAACTTCTGGAACATCTCCCCAGTTGGAGTCTGTTGATACTCATGTTGCAGAGCAAGTGGTATACGATCACTTGTGCCGTTTCTGGCGGCGCTACTATGAATCGGATGAAGGGACTAAACGACACTGGGGCAATTACACTCGGCGCGATGTCCAAGAGGTGCAATATCATAATATGCCGTTCTCTACACACCTGGGCCATAGAACAGTTTATTTAAAAATAGCTGAGACAGATGCAGTACAGTGCAGGCTAAATTTAGAGGGGGTTAAAAACAAAAATTTGCGAGTTAGGTTGAGCAAAGACAAGCCAATTACTATGGGTCTATTCAATGTGATACTGCACTTCGAGTATTTCATGGATGAGCTCGGGCGAGACCAACAGATCATTAACAAAGAGATAGAGTCGAGTATACCAAGCCTCTTCGGGGCTGGAAAAAAATCATCAATAAACAATAGACTGGAGTTAGAACGTAAGCTGAGTAGATTTTCCTGTCGCGGCATATTCGACCATATTTCCGCTGGCTTTCTACGCCGTGAAATTGACTATTACATAGAAAATTAGATTATGCAATATGATGATATGTCTCAGGGTGATCATCAGTCCGGTTGCTCCATTGAAATATTGCGCCACATTGTTTATAAGTTGTCAGATTTTTTGTCTCACACGAATGATTCGAAAAAAGAGTTCAGCTGTACTAATAGTAGATATTCAGATGCAAGTTACGAAAATCATTATTGGTGGCACGGTTATTCATCCACCAACTGTTTGGTTGGGCAAGGCAATAGCATGGAGGTTACTACGCAGCCAATGATATTCATTTATATACCCAAGTGCATGTCGCGTAGCATTCGAGAACTATTTGACTCTGTTTATGCAAAAAACTATGAAAAATTGTCGTTTTCATATGTGTCATCATATGGTTACCCTAAGCTAATAGTCATCCGGGATCCATTTCATCGGGCGGTATCCATGTTTTTTCAGATAGCGTGGCTGGACATACATGTTGCGCCCTGCCAAGAAACTGTTCAGACAAACTGGTTTCGTCTGCGGCATACTGACCTGAAAAAAAGCTTTGATCTGTTTCTTGATTATATAGACGACAGATTTTACGATCTGCATGCCTTACCTCAGCACATGTATTTGGAGGCTAAAGGTCTGTCGATAAGTGAAGTGGAGTATGTTATTATACAAGAAGAAAGCGATTCTGGGATGAAAAAATTGTCAGAAATACTTGCGGTAGATGTCAAGCAGTATAAAGCCGGTGTCGGTACTGCCCTTGCGCGCCACCGTAAAAAAAATATATTGTGGTATATAACTAGAATCTACAAAGTATTTAAGGAGCATGGCATGGGCGTAATTATTAACCCCATCTATCATAAACTTCATAGGATGATCTGCACGCCAATCATTCCCCCATTGTCGCCACAAGCCCACATCACGTTACGGAATTATGTTGACAATGACGAAAAGATACGGAGCAAAATAAAAAGGATTTACCATAAGGATTTTATTTTATACGAGGAGGCACGCGCACGGGCGCTTTGAACGCCTCAATAGGTGAGAAACAGGGGCTAAGGGGGGTGGTAGTTAGCCTATCCGTTGGCAGGTGGCACTGATGTCAGAGAACATCATAGGGAATCATCCCATATAGTTGCATGACATCAAGATATTGGTGTTGTGTGCTAGCAGGCTTATACCGCATAGATTGAGATGCGAGATGGCGGTCTCTGTCTGTGGCGGGTGATGTGGATGACCTATATACCCTTGTCTATAGAATTGCTTCTGGTCATTGCTGTTTCCAGCTCCTCTGTGCTCGGCTCTGCCCCCTTATACTACTACCCCTTATACTGCGATTAGGTATTATTGCTGTAATCTCTAGTACGTGTACCCCCCACCCATACACAAGCGTCCCCAGCCCATGCACGAACTACTCGCCCCCTACCACATCGCACTGACGGTATCAGCCCTGCTGATGCTGGTCGTGCTGTTGCAGAACTTCGCCAGCGTTGCGGTCTCGCATTCCAAGGATGACGGCACTCATGTGGCGGGTACGCCCATGGGCTCCGGCCCCGATGAGCTCACTTTTCGGCTGGCGCGTAGCTTTGCGAATTCGCTAGAAAATATCCCGCTGTTCGTTTTCAGCATCGTGTTGGCGATCGCGTTTGCTATGGAGCCTTTTGTGGTCAATTTGGTGGCGCTGGTGTTTGTCGCCGCTCGTCTGGGACACTGGGGCGCCTATGCTGCCAATAAGCGTTCGTTGCGCTCTATGTGCTTTGTCTTGGGGTTGTTTACCAATATCGGCTTTGTGGTGGCCGTGCTGTGTAAGGCTCTTTTCTAGGCGTTGTAGCTAGGGAGTATGGCGATGGCAGATTTTCAAGCGTTGGTGTTGTCAGCTAAGGGAGAGGCCGCTATATTGCGCCCTCTCAATGCCGAGACTTTGGGTGCGCTGGAGGAGGGCGAGGTGCTGGTGGCGGTGAGTCACTCCTCGCTGAACTACAAGGATGCGCTGGCGCTGGCCGGGCGAGCAGGCATTGTGCGTGACTACCCGATGGTGCCGGGCATTGATTTGGCCGGGGAAGTCGTGGAGTCTTCGGTGGCGAACTTCCCAGTGGGCACACGGGTGCTGGCTACCGGGCAGGGTTTGGGCGAGCGGCGCTGGGGTGGCTACAGTCAGTGCGTCCGCCTGCCAGCTGTGATGCTAACGGCAATACCGTCGGGTCGTGATGCGCGTTGGGCGATGCGTGTGGGCACGGCTGGTCTGACGGCGATGCTCTGTGTGATGGCCTTGGAGGAGGCGGGGTTGCGACCGGGTACGGGTGCAGTGGCGGTCAGTGGCGCTGGCGGCGGGGTCGGCGGCGTGGCGGTGGCGCTGTTGGCGGCGCTGGGCTATGAGGTGACGGCAATCAGTGGTCGTTGCGATGTGTTGGGCGATTATCTGCGCGGCCTTGGAGCCAGCGCGTTGCTCTCACGGGAAGAGGCATCGGCCGCCTCGCGCCCCTTGGAAAAGCAGTGTTGGGCCGGAGCGGTGGACACCGTGGGTGGGGCAGTACTGGCGCGGCTGTTGGCACAGCTGAACTATGGCGGTGCGGTGGCAGCTTGTGGTTTGGCTGGGGATACTGCTTGGTCAGGCAATGTGATGCCCTTCATTTTGCGTAATGTGCGCCTGCAAGGGGTGGACACAGTCGCCTGTTCGTCACAGCTGCGCAACACCGCTTGGCAGCGATTGGTGGGGGATTTGTCCGATGCGGCACTGGCCACCATCGCTGCCGAAGAGATTACGCTGGCTGAGCTGCCAGAGCGTGCCGAGGCGTTACTGTCCGGTAAGCACCGCGGGCGGCTCTTGGTGCGAGTGTCGGGCTGATGAGAGGGGGACTCTGTATACGTCCCCGAGCTTTGCCTTACTCAGTGTGGCGATATTAGTGCTAAATCATGCACTCTGCTGACTATCTAGCTGCCAGAGACTGAAGATTGCACCTTGGATCGTCGGCTTTTAATACACTCTTGATCTGTTGACTACTCCGAGCGGCCAATCAATCAGGCTTTCCCTAATGAATGGAGCTAGGCAATTCCAGCTGCCCGGCAGTTGGAATCATCACACTTCTGCCACAGTAGTTTTCGGCCATCATGGCGGCCATTAGTGAGCTGTCATCCGAGCAGGCGACGGTGCGCTCGCCGTTTGCTCCTTCGCAGATGGCCGCTGCTTGCTGCGCGGTACCGTCGCGGTTGAAGTTCACTGTATGGCCGCACACGGTGGCGGCTCCGCAGTAGTCGGGGCGCAGTGCTCGGGGCGGCTCTAACTCGGCGACAGCTGCGCTGATATCCTCGGCGCAAAAAGCACTTGTCGGTGCTTTGGTACCCCACAGAGCTGCCGCCTGTTTGTGCAGGATGCCGCTGACACAGCTGATCAGGCCGTAGCGACCGTTGCCATCGCGCAATCGCATCGCCATGCGTGCGGTGGCCTGCAACACATAGTTGTTGAGCGGCCCGCCAGCAAAGCGCATCCCGCCAGTGATGGTGGGCGGCGGCTCGGCGCTGCGCTCCAGTCCCAGCTCTTCTAACTGTAGTCGCAGAGCCGATGGGAAGCAGCTGTACAGATCAAGAAGATCGACCTCGGCCAGTGTTGCATCGCCGCCATCTAGAGTGCGCTCTATGGCCAGTCGCATACCGTGGCAACGGTGTAGCTCGCCGCGCGATGACAGCGCACTCATGTGGTTGTTCTCGGCGGCGGCCAGCGGGAATAGCCAGCGCTCTTCGGCCACGCCGTGGCGGCGAGCCGCCGCCGCCGAGCACAGCAACAGACCCGCTGCCTGATCGACATTCCACTGCGAGGCATCAAGCCGTGTGTAGGGGTGTGCCAGATAGGGGTTGTCTTTGCTGGGGTGTAGTGCCGTTGCGTCCAGCGCAGTGCGGCTCCAGGCCTCGGGATTGGCCGCTGCCACGGCGCTCAGCGCCGCCCCAAGGGTGTCGAGCTCACGCCGTTGCTGTGCGGGGGACAGCCCGAGCCGGGCGGCCAGTGCATTCTCCAGCACGGCGTAGCAGGCCACGGGCAACATCAGGCCGCGCTCCCCTTCCCAGCTGGAGCCGAATTCGCCGCTCGGGCGCAGGGTTTGATTTGGCTCGGCGTCGTCTTCCTGTTCGCTCTCCGTCACCTCCACTCCAGCGCGCCGCGCCTGCGCCGCCCGATGACGCGCCTCGCCCCCCACTACCAGCGTCACTTCCTCTTGACCCGCTGCGATGTCTGCACAGGCGGCGCTGATCAGACTCTGTTGCAGGATGCCAACCTCTGCCAGCACACTGCGTGCCTGAGGAGCTCGTATGGCTGTAGCCAATAGGCGACCGGGGTCACGGTAGCTCCAGAAACCACGTGGCACACGGATTGAGTTGGCCTCGGTCAATAACCCAGGTACTCCAGCATCGTCTCCCGCGAGACGCAATGCCTGGGCCATCAGTGCCACGGGCTCGGGAGCCAGCTCCAGCGAGCCGTCGCGCCGTGTCACCGAGCCAGCGCCGACCAGCACGGGCGTGGTGGGCGGCAGTTGCTCAAAAATACTCATAGCGGTCATTTTACAGGGTGCTGTTAGGGCTTTGTCCCCCTCGCTGTGCGCTACAATTTGCTATCCCTTGGTCGATATTGTGCGATGCGCTGCACACGGTGTGGCGGTGGGTGGTGGTGCCCTCGTAATCCTCCTCCCCAAGTCGACAATTTCCCCGTTGCATCCAGCCAGTGCCATGTTCCAGTTGTCTGATAACGCCTCCATTGATCCTCACTATGGCACCTGCGCTGACACTGGCGTAGAGCCGTCGTGACCAGCGCTGCTGAATACGGGCGACTGGCTCGCGAGGGCTTTCGCTATGTGCCGCGGTTGCGCGAGCTGCCCTGCGGTGATCACCGCCCCTGCGAGCTCTACGCCCAGCTGGCTCAAGGCCCCAATTCTGGCTGTTTAGAGTCGGTCGGCAGTGGCGAGCGCTGGGGACATCACTCCATTGTGCTGTTACCAGTCGAGGAGCGGCTAGAAGTGGATCAAGGTTGCCTACGCCTGCGCCGCAACGGAGAGTTGGTGCAGGAGTGGCCAGGCGACCCTTGGCAGGCGCTGCGTCGCTGGATGGGGGAGCACCGCGCTCCGTCACTACCCGGCTTACCGCCGTTCTGCGGCGGTCTCGCCGGCTATTTTGCCTACGATATGGCACGCTATGTGGAGCCACGGCTGGCCACAACCGCGCCGGTGGCACACCCGCTGGGGACTCCCGATGCTGTGCTACTCGCTGTCCGCGAGCTGGTGGTTTTTGACCGCCGCCGCGACAGCCTGTGCCTTGTGGTGCACGCAGATACTAAAGAGCAGGATGCCTGGCATCGCGCCGAGCGCCGTCTTGACGAGATAGAGCAGCAGCTGACGGCCAAGCCACCGGTGTTGGCTGAACTGAATGCCGCCGCCGCCGCCGATGAGGACATTGAAGACGAAGCACGCTGTGGCACTGGTCGGGAGGTTTACGAGGCGGGCGTGGAGCGCATTCGTGAATATATTCTCGCCGGTGACATCATGCAGGCGGTGCCCTCGCGCCGCCTGTCGCTACCCCTCAATGCCGGGGCATTCGATTTCTACCGCGCCCTGCGCCAGTTGAATCCCTCGCCCTATCTCTACTTCTTCGACTTCGGAGATTTTCATATCGTCGGCGCATCGCCAGAGAGTTTGGCGCGTTGTCGCAACGGCACCGTGCTGACCCGCCCCATTGCTGGCACCCGTCGGCGCGGACGCAATGCCGAGGAGGACCAGATGCTGGAGATTGAATTACTGGCCGACCCCAAGGAGGTGGCCGAGCACCTGATGCTGGTTGATTTGGGGCGCAACGATGTCGGGCGCGTCTCGCGCTCTGGTCGGGTGGCGGTGTCGGAGTACATGGTGGTGGAGCGCTACTCGCATGTGATGCACATCGTCTCCACCGTGATTGGTCAGCTGCGCGGGGGCTGCGATGCCCTCCACGTGTTGAGTTCCATCCTGCCAGCGGGTACTCTCAGCGGTGCGCCCAAAATCAGGGCGATGGAAATCGTCGACGAGTTGGAGCCGGTGCGGCGCGGCATGTATGGCGGCGCGGTCGGCTATCTCTCATGGCAGGGCGACATGGATACAGCGGTGGCGATTCGCACGGCGGTGATCAAGGATGGCACGGTCTTCGCGCAAGCTGGTGGCGGCATTGTCGCCGATTCGGTGCCCGCGACGGAGTGGGAGGAGACCTCAAGCAAGGCGCGGGTTATGTTGCGTGCCGTCGCCATGGCTCGCACAGCGGCTCGCTGATGGTATTAGAGTAGCCAGCGGCACACCCTTTGCGAGCGCTACATGGCTTGGCTTCTCACAACTAACCCGAACCCCCTGCGGCCATCGGATCTTGGGTGGGGCGCTAAACTAGAGTCGCCCGCTCGCCACGCTCCTTATCCTAAATTAAGGTGTTGCACGGGCTGGAGGGCATGGTG
>JABABF010000180.1 GCA_014238345.1 Gammaproteobacteria bacterium | reverse complement strand
GGACTGATGCAGGGACTCAACACCAAAGCCGCCAGCACCCCCATCACCATTGCTCCACCCGGACCAGCCAGTGGCGCTCGCTCAGCATCGTCTCAGGCGCTGTTGCCAGTCGAGAAAGCCTTCGCTATGCGCATGGAATTGCACGATGAGCAACGTATCAGTGTGCAGCTGTTGCCCGCCCCAGGCTATTACCTGTACCGTGATCGCATCAGTTTTCTGGTCGAGCCACCACTCAGCCTGAGTAGTGACCCCCAACTTCCGCCAGCGCGCTCGGTGGAAGACAGATTCATGGGGCATACGGAGATCTACGAGGGTTTGGTCAGTGTTCACTTGGAGGTCAGCGGGCTAAAGCAGCTCGGCCAGTGGTTGGAATTGAAGGTCAGTGCACAGGGTTGCTCTAGCCGACCAGCGGTGTGCTACCCGCCTTTCGAGCGACACCTCAGGGTGCTCAATCCCTTCGCTACGACATCGGCTAATACTCCGCATAATGGTGAGATTGCTCCGGTAGTAGCGATTGCTCCAGTGCCGCGCAGAGAGGTGGCCGAGCCGAGCACGGTAGTGAGGGCGGTCGCCGCACGGGAAGGGCAACAAATAGCGCAGCTGCGTGGGATGGCTCCTGAGCTGGCCGAGCGCTTGATGCGAGGTGGTGGCTCGGCCTATGGCGTACTGCCGCTGTTTTTTTGGCTGGGTCTGTTGCTTGCGTTTACCCCCTGTGTATTACCTATGTTGCCAGTGGTCGCAGCAATGGTGGTGGGGGCACCAGTTACCCGTGGGCATTCCCGTAGAAAAAAGCGCGGTCTTGGCTTGGTGTTTGTCTACGTACTGTCGCTGGCCTCGGCGTGGGCGTTGGCGGGTCTGTTTGCCGGGGCGCTCGGCGGTACACTCCAAAGGATGTTGCAACAGCCGCTGTCTTTGGTGTCGACGGCCACACTCTTTCTTTTGTTGGGTATGAGCATGATCGGCTTGATTGAGATTGGGCAGCTACGGGCACCGCGCCTGGACGGCGATGCTGAGCGAGCGCCACTGGCTGGTCCGGGTGGAGCAATGGTGATGGGGGTGCTGGCGGCTTTGGTGTTGAGTCCCTGCATCAGTCCGGCATTGGTCGGGGCATTGCTCTATCTGGCACAGGGAGGTAGCGCTCTGTGGGGTGGTGGGGCGCTTTTTGCGATGGGGCTGGGGATGGGGTTTCCTCTGTTGTTGTTGGCGGCTGGCGGAGGACGTTTCCTGCCTCGCCCGGGTGCCTGGTTGACCACTGTGCGACATTGCATCGGCTTCCTGTTATTGGCGGTCGGGTTGTGGCTGTTGGCGCGGGTTTTCTCGGCCAGCGCCCTCTGGGCCACTGTCGGAGCACTGCTTTTGGCGATTACTGCTTGGTGGGGTGGTGCGCCCAGCACTGTGTCGGGTGTGACTTGGCTGCGCCGGGTCGCCATGGTGCCGTTGATCGCGCTTAGCATTGCCTTTTTTGCTCGTGCGGCAACTGGCGAGTGGCCACTGTTTTCCGCCAGTCATGTGGCCGTGCCCGATGAGCAGCTCGCGGCACAGAGCGAGCAGGATACTTGGGTCGAAATTATCGATTCCAGTGCATTACAGCAGGCGTTGAGCAGTAGTCAACAGCCGACCGTATTGCTGGTGCGGGCGGATTGGTGCGCAGTATGTCTCCACATGGAGCGGAGCACATTTCGAGATGACGCTGTGCATGCCTTGCTGTCCAATGGGCAGCGATTGGTTCTTGATGTCACCGATAGCACGGAAGCCAAGAGCCTTCTGTTGGAAAATTTCCAGTTATTTGGGCCGCCAGCGCTGTTGTTCTTCGATGCTAATGGACAGGAACAGCCGCTGGCGCGGCGGGTCGGCTATGTGTCCGCTGAGGAGTTGGTCGCCCTTGCTGAACCGCTGTTTAGGGCTACTTCAGTCTCGGTTGATGAGGTTGAGTCGTCGCAGTAGCCAAGGCATTGTCGGAGCCTGAACCAGTAGTGTGAATAGCACAACACCGTAGCAGATCGACTGCAGTACCCACCAGTAGGGCAGTTCGTGCGGCAAGGACAGAGCCAAGGCCAGCGCGATGCCGCCGCGTAGTCCTCCCCATACTAGGACTGGCTGATAGGAACTGGGCAAAGTGTAATCTGTGCATCGTGTGGCGAGCCATACACTGCTGTAGACAGCGACAGTACGACCGATCAGTGCGGCCACAATGGCAATCAGCATGGCGATCCAGTGATGGCTAAACATACCGACGGTTATGGTCAGTCCCATCAGGGCGAATACCAAGGTATTGAACAGGTGTGCGAGGGCGTTCCACACGGTGTGTAATTGCTTGCACTGTGCTTTGTCTAGTTGTTTCTGGTGCTCGCGATGCAATACCATGGCGGCGGCCAGCACCGCCATAACACCAGATACATGCAGCAAGCCCTCGGCTATATAGAAGGCACCGTAGGCGGCCAGCAAAGAGTTATAACTTCTTGGCAAAGTGGGTGCCAGCCACCGTTCGGCGAGTGCAGCGGCGCAACCTATGGCAATGCCAATGGTGATGCCGCCACAGAACACCATGGAAAAATCGAGCACGGCACTGCCTACACTGGGGGTCTGTGTGCCCATTGTGGTGGCCACGGAGAGTAGTAGCGAGAACACGACGATGGCGGTGGCATCGTTGAACAGGCTCTCGCCTTCTACTAGCACGACCAAGTCGGCTGGAGCGGACAGTTGCCGAATCTGCGCGACCACAGCGACCGGGTCAGTAGCGGCGAGCAGGGCTCCTCCCAATAACCCTGCAAGTAGCGGAAATCCTGGGTGATTGATACCCAGCCACAGCGCCACACCACTGGCGACCAGTGATAGGAGCAGTCCCAGTGTGGCCATCAACAACACTGGGGCGATATGGTGCCACAGCAGTTTTTGTTGCAAACAGTAGCCTGCCTCAAAGATCAGCGCTGGCAAAAGCACGAAGAACATTAGCGCCTCGAAGTTGCTGGCGCGCACCCCGGTGTCAAAGCCAGTGGCCTCGACCCCGAGGCCGAGTGCAAAGCCAAAACCGACCAGCCAAGCCGACAGCGGCAGCTGGGGGATGTAGCGCACCGCTACTGTTGCCGGTAGTGCCACCGCTGCGAGTAACAAGGTTGTGGCGACTATCGCTTCAACACCCATGTCCATGTTTAAATTACCCGCTGGCGGCGCTCATATACTCGGGGCGGGTCTCAACAACGGGATACAGCTCATCCAGTGGTGCCGAGAGAGAGTTCTGCATCACTAGTCGGGCATGTGTGCGGCGCAATTCACGTGCTTCTTTGGCTCCGCAGGAGTGGGCAATAGTCTGTACTTCTTGCACCATATTGCGTGCGTAGTGCGCCACCCGACGGGCCTTGTCATTAGGCACTAAACCGTGTTGTAGTCGCGGGTTGTGGGTGGTGATTCCCGTTGGGCAGGTGTCGCGGTTACATTGCAATGCCTGAATGCAGCCGAGGGCAAACATAAATCCGCGTGCGGAGCTGACGAAGTCGGCTCCCATGCACAGTGCCCAGGCGATGGATCCTGGGGTGATCAATTTGCCGGAGGCAATGATGCGGATCTCTTGGCGCAAACCGTATTCGTTGAGCAAATCCACCGCTATGGGCAGACTCTCCCGCAATGGCAGACCGACATAGTCCATCAAGCTTTGCGGGGCGGCTCCGGTGCCGCCATCGGCGCTGTCGATGGTAATGAAATCCGGAGCTGAGTCGATTCCCAGCCGGTGTATGGTTTCCAGTAGTTCGCGCAACCAGAGATGGCCGCCGAGCACGGCCTTGAACCCCACTGGCCGGCCTGTAATCGACCGCACCCGCCCAATCATTTTCAACAAATCCTCTACTGATTGAATATCTAGGTGCGCATTGGGGCTACGCGAGTCCTCTCCCACAGAGATGCCGCGGATCGCGGCAATTTCGCTCGTCACCTTACGCCCGGGCAGGATGCCGCCTTTGCCTGGTTTGGCTCCTTGACTGAGCTTTATCTCGAACATGCGCAATGTTTCGTATTGCGCTAGTTCGCGTAGCTTGTCATCGGATAAATCACCCTGCTCATCGCGTACGCCGTACTTGGCGGTGCCGATTTGGTAGACCAGATCACAGCCGCCCTCGCGGTGGTAGGGGGATAGCCCTCCCTCACCGGTATTCATCCAGATTCCCGCTTCATGTGCGCCCCGTGACAGCGCCAGCACGGCTGGCCTGGAAATGGCTCCATAGCTCATTCCAGAGATATTGAACAGCGAGGGGGCAAGGTAGGGCAACTTGGCTCGTCCTGCGCCGATCTCCAGTGGTGCGACAGCGCTTCCCTCGTGGGCTTGTAGTGGAAAGGGACTGTTCATGAAGAGCACTTCGCCGATGGCATTGAGGCGACGCGTGCTACCGAAGGCAACGGTGTTGTCTTCGTTTTTGGCGGTGCGGTAGACCCAGCTGCGCTCAGCGCGGTTGAAGGGCATTTCTTCTCGATCCATGGCGAAGAAATACTGGCGGAAGAATTCGCCCAATTGCTCGAATAAATAGCGAAAGCGACCGATCACTGGGTAGTTGCGCCGCACGGCATGGCGCGTTTGCGTCACATCGACAAGGTACATGTACATCACGACCATGATGCCTAGGCCGAATAGGAAGATCAGTAGATAGACTGCCCATCGCAAGAAATCGAAAACCTCCATGTCAAACCTCCATGGCTAATAGTTGTAGGGTGATGAACCCGCCCGCCTGATTTATCAGCTGCTGTAGTACATTTCAAATTCTACCGGATGTGGCGAACTCTGCAGGCGATCGGCTTCGGCGGTCTTGAGCTCAATGTACGAGTGGATCAACTGCTCGCTAAAGACCCCGCCCTCGGTCAGAAAATCATGATCTGATTCCAATGCGGCCAGCGCCATGCGCAGATCGGTGGCGACAGTGGGGATATGGCTGAGATCGCAGCTGTCGTCGTAGAGATTACGGTCTTCAGGGGCACCTGGATCCAGCTTGTTTTTGATGCCGTCAAGACCGGCCATCAGCATGGCCGCAAAAGCCAGATAGGCATTGCCGCTGGCATCGGGGAAGCGCACTTCGAGTCGTCTTGCCTTAGGAGAATCCACATAGGGGATGCGGATTCCCGCCGAGCGATTGCGAGCCGAGTAGGCGAGATGCACCGGTGCCTCAAAGCCTGGCACAAGGCGCCGATAGGAATTGGTGGTGGCATTGGTGAAGGCGTTGAGCGCACGGGCATGGCGGATGATGCCGCCGATATAATGCAGTGCCAGCTGCGACAGGCCAGCATAGAGTTCGCCGGTGAACAGGTTCTCGCCCGATTTGAAGAGCGATTGATGACAGTGCATGCCATTGCCGTTGTCATCCAGCAGGGGTTTTGGCATGAAAGTGGCGGTCTTGCCGTAGGAATCAGCGATGTTGAGTACGCAGTATTTGAATATTTGCAACTCATCTGCTTTGCGAGTCAGGTGGTTGAAGCGGATGCCGATCTCGCTTTGCCCACCAGTTGCCACTTCGTGGTGGTGTAATTCGGGCACCAGCCCCATTTCACTGGCGGCCTTGCTGATGGCGCACCGCAGATCAAAGAGGCTGTCCACTGGAGGCACCGGAAAGTAGCCGCCTTTGGGTGCTGGTCGATGGCCGATATTGCCTTCTTCTAGTTCATCGCCAGATTGCCAGTGTGCTTCATCGGAGCGGATAGAGTAGAAGCTGCCACCCATACCCGTGCGCCAGCGGATATCGTCAAAGACGAAGAACTCTGGCTCCGGACCGAAGAACACTTGGTCGGCGATGCCGCTACTGCTGAGGTATGCCTCGGCGCGCAATGCCGTATGGCGAGGGCAACACTCATAGGGCTAGCCAGCGCCGCCGCCATCTGAGGGTTCGGTTACATTGCAACGCAGATTGATCGTACTCTCTTCGGCAAAAGGATCCAGCACTGCGGTGTCATCCAGAGGAATGAGTAGCATATCGGATTGGTGGATTTCCTTCCAGCCAGCAATTGATGAGCCATCAAAAGAGAAGCCAGTTTCGAACAGCGCATGATCCCATGCGCTATTGGGCAGGGTGACATGTTGCTCTTTGCCGCGCAGGTCGGTGAAGCGGAGATCGAGCCACTGCACATCGTGGTCGTTGATGAGTTGGGTGGTTTTGTTTGGCATGAGATCCCTAATCGTATTCGATTGTTGGCTATTTTAGGTGTGGTTGAGGGCAATCCGATCGTCTTTTTTTATGGTGTGTGCGTCCATCATTCATCATTATTCCGGCAACTTGTGAAGCCGTGTCCCACAGCTATACTAGTGGAGGAACAATTTAGCACCAGCACACACAATTGATCGCTAAGCAATTATAGGGGGAGCCCAATGGGGGTGCAAGCCGTGCCGATACAACTGGGTTAATATGGCAACCATATCAGCGCCATAATTGACAGCTGTGCACTATTTTTTGTTGCGTTATTTTTCCGAGATGACGCTCAAGAGTGCGCCTGTGCGCGGGCGCCAGCGCCAGCAATTACAGCGCAACATCCGGCGTTTGCTGGGGGATCGGGCGCAGTTGCGCAGTGTGTGGAACCAGCTGGCGGTATACCCTACCCCCGGCCTGTCAGCAGCGGGGTGCGAGGAGTTGCCAGAACTGCTGTGCCGCACTCCAGGGATTTCCAAAGTGCTTGAGGTCGACGAGTGGCCATTGTCCAATTTGGATGCGTTGACGAACTTGGCAGTGGCAACGTGGGGGGAGCGCGTCTCCGGACGCCGCTTCGCAGTGCGCTGTCGCCGTGTCGGCACCCACTCATTCAGCTCACAAGATGTGGAGCGTTGCCTCGGCGCGGCCTTGCTGCGTTGCGGAGCCGCTGGCGTAGACCTGCGAGCGCCCCAGGAACTGTTGCGGCTCGAGCTGCGCGATCATTGTGCGCTCTTTGTGAGGAGGCAGTGGGAGGGCTTGGGGGGCTATCCGCTAGGCTCGCAAGGAGGCATATTGTCGTTGATCTCTGGGGGCTACGACTCGGCGGTGGCCAGTTATCGGGCGTTGCGTCGCGGACTGATTGTCCATTATTGCTTCTTCGATGTAGGGGAGCCCGCACAGGAGCTGGTGGCGCGGCAAGTGGCGCTGTGGCTATGGCAACGCCATGCGCCCTCGCATCGGGCGTATTTCTATGCGGTGCCCTTTGCCGAAGTGCTAGATGAGATACTGCGTCGAGCACCGGGGTCGTTGGCCAGCGTGGTACTCAAGCGCTCCATGTTGCGAGCGGCCTGTGCAGTGGCGCAGAGAGCCAAGCTCAGCCTGTTGCTTACTGGGGACAGTTTGGCGCAGGTGTCTTCGCAGACTCCCGCCAATCTGGTGGCGGTAGACGATGCGGCAGAATTGCTCGTGTTGCGCCCGCTGATCACAGACCACAAGAGTGACATCATCGCCGAAGCGCGGCGTATTGGTACTGCCCAGTTCAGCGAAGGGGTGCCAGAGAGTTGTGCCGTAGCCTCTCACCGACCGCGCACCCAAGTATCGCCGCAGGTGGCGGCGGCAGCCGAGGAGCGCTGTTGCCCACAACTGTTGCAGTGGGCGGTCGCGCACAGCCGTCGCCACGCCCTCGACCGACCGCTACCCGCGCCGCCCGTTGGCGAAGCCGACGGGACTGTACCGGTGGTGCGCACAGCCGCTCCCGGTAGCGTGATTATCGACCTGAGAGCGCCGACCGAGACACACCGTCGGCCATTGCGCAACGCGGCGGCGGAAATCCTGTGCATCCCCGCTTATGAGCTGGGTAGTAGACTGCCCAGTTTAGCTCCTGATCGTCAGTATTTACTCTACTGTCAGCGTGGTGCACTCAGCCGCCTACATGCCGTGCGCTTGCGTGAGCGCGGCTATGCGCGAGTGTCGGTGTATCGCCCGCCGGGTTGATCTAGCACCACAGTATGCGTGCCTTGCTACAGCGAGTTTGCTCAGCTTTCGGTGTCGGTAGACGGCGCACAGGTGGCGAGCATCGGTGCTGGCTTGCTCGTGTGTGTGGTGACGATACCGCGTAATCAGCGCGCCTCGCCGAGTGCGTACTCCGCTATTGCCTCTTCCCTGATGCTCGCGGACGCATCTAGGGGGATGTGTTCTCGCTCAGTGGCGAATTGCTCGTAGTGACACAGTTCACTCTGGGAGCCGACATGCGCTACGGGCGGCGATCGGGTTTCCCCCCTGCGCACCGCCCGCTGAGACTCGTGTTCCCGCTGGGGCTCGTGTTATAGTGCGCCCACTTTACGTAGTGCCTGAGCAAATCTGGGCTTCCTGGACACTTTGGTGCCAGCATATTAGGTGTATTCAGTCAACGACGAGCCGCTATGCATCTTGTTGG
>JABABF010000179.1 GCA_014238345.1 Gammaproteobacteria bacterium | reverse complement strand
GCTCCACGCGACCAATGCTCTGCCGCGTCTGGATGCCGAACTGCTGTTGGCGCATTGCCTAGACACGGACTGCGGCCAGCTCTACGCCTACCCGGAGCAGCCAGTGGCCGTAGCGACAGCACGGCGCTATCACGAGCTGGCGGCCGCCCGACAACGCGGCGTGCCGCTGGCTTATCTACGTGGCTGGCAGGGTTTCTGGACGCTGACTGTACAAGTGGATCCGCGCGTCTTAGTGCCCAGGCCAGAGAGCGAATTGTTAGTAGAGGCCGCGCTGAGTCGCGTGGCGGCGCGATGGGCGCAGTGCGCTGAACTCGGCACGGGTAGCGGTGCCATCGCCTGGGCGCTGGCGCGAGAACGCCCAGAATGGCGCATATTAGCCATTGACCGCTGCGCTGATGCCCTCGCTGTGGCCAGCGCCAACCGACACCAATTGCGCTGCCATAACACGCAGCTCATCCAGTCCGACTGGGGTAGCGCACTGGCTGGACAGCGCTTCGATTTGCTGGTGTCCAACCCACCCTATATTGATGAAAACGACCCACAGCTCAGGCAGGTGCCACTAAGCTGCGAGCCGTGCGGTGCCCTAGCGAGCGGGGGGGTGGCATGAGTGCGTTGCGCCGACTGGTTAGCGAACTGCCGTCGCGACTCGTCAGCGGCGGCTGGCTGATGCTAGAGCATGCCCCGTGGCAAGCAACCGAATTGCGTTGCGCGCTACGCGCTCAGGGTTGCCTCAAAACCACCACATTACGCGATTTGGCCGACCATGAGCGCGTGACCCTAGGGTGCGCACCCTAAAGGGGCGTTGTACTACCGATGAACGATGCCGAACTACTGCGTTACAGCCGGCACATCCTATTGCCTGACTTCGATGTAGCGGGTCAAGAACGCCTGCGAGCCTCCCACGTACTGGTGCTCGGACTCGGTGGCTTGGGTAGCCCCGCTGCCATGTATCTCGCTGCCGCTGGTGTCGGCCAGCTGACATTGGCCGATGGCGACCGAGTAGAGCTCGGTAACTTACAGCGCCAGATCGCCCACCGTACCGCCGACATCGGCCACCAAAAAACCGCATCGGCCGCCCGCTGTCTCAGCGCCCTCAACCCGACCGTACGTATTAAGGAACTCAGCGAAACACTGTGTGCAGATGCACTGCAAGCCGCCGTTAGCGCCGCCGATCTGACAATTGATGCCAGTGATAACTTCGCTACGCGCTACGCGCTGAACCGCGCCGCCATTTCCGCCCGCACCCCACTAGTCAGTGGAGCCGCCATCCGCGCCGAAGGGCAACTCGCTGTCTTCGATTTCCGCCGTGCCATCGGCCCCTGCTACCACTGCCTCTACCCAACACCCACATCGTCCGCCTCGGTAGCGGCGGCGCGTTGCGCTGACAGTGGAGTCCTCGCCCCCGTACCTGGCATCATCGGTAGCCTACAGGCGCTGGAAGCCATCAAACTATTGACCGATTACGGCAGTTCCCTGCATGGCCGCCTATTGTTATTAGATGGCGGTGTTGGGCACTGGCGCGAACTGTGCATTCCCGCAGATCCCAATTGCCCAGTCTGTGCCAGTGCTTGGAAAAGTTAAGCGAAAATGTTAGTATTGGGGGGAAATAGTAGCGAATTTCCTCCAAAATACTACCAACACCCATAATCAAAGCACACTACTTCAGAGGTGCCACCATGCTCTCATCTACATCCATCCAGAAGTTCTACCGCATCAATGATGCCGTCGTCAGCCTCCTGCCCTGTCTGAGCGGTGTGCTCTCGCTCGCCATTCGGCTGTACTTGGCACCCGTGTTGCTGATTGCAGGGTGGACCAAATTTGAGGACTTCTCAATCACTGTCCAGTGGTTTGACAGCCTCGGTCTGCCCGCGCCAACACTGATGGCTGCACTAGCTGCCAGCACTGAATTGGTCGGCGGCCTGTTGCTTGTCCTCGGCCTCGCCGTACGCTGGATATCCATTCCACTGGCTTTCACCATGGTCGTGGCCATCACCTCCGTACACTGGCAGCACGGCTGGTTCGCCATAGCCCCCAGCGATCGCGCACACAGCCCCGCACGGGTGCTGGCGACGGTGGAACTAGATGCTGGTTGGGAAAGTTTGAGCAACAGCGACGAAGTCAGGCAGCGCCTGGACACAGCTCGCCAATTACTGCGTGAACACGGCAACTATCAATGGCTCACCGAGCGCGGCAGCTTCGTCGTGCTGAACAACGGCATCGAATTCGCTGTCACCTACTTACTGATGTTGCTCACCTTGCTGTTTATCGGCGGCGGGCCATGGCTCAGCGCAGACTACTGGCTAGATCGAAAATTGCGCCCCAAAAACGAGGGCTAATCACTCTGATGGCTCACTCTATCTTGGTGCTCCACGGACCTAATCTCAACCTGATGGGTCAGCGCGAGCCGCAATGGTACGGCGATAGTTCGCTCAGCGCACTTGAGCTGCGCCTCAACGAGAGAGCGGCTACCCATGGCTGCCAATTGCGCAGTGTCCAGAGCAATGCCGAACACGAATTGGTGGACGAGGTACAGCAAGCTCCCGCAGCTGGTGTCGACTTCCTGCTACTGAACCCAGCCGCTTTCACACATACCAGTATTGCCCTGCGCGATGCGCTGTTGGCCACTGCATTGCCGTTCATTGAGGTACACCTCTCCAATGTGCATGCGCGTGATGATTTCCGCCAGCATTCCTATTTCTCGGACATCGCCAGCGGCATCATCACCGGACTTGGCGCACTAGGCTATGAATTGGCACTGGATGCCGCCGTGCAACAGCTCAGTGCTGGCAACGAACACTGAGTCACGAGACGATCACACCGGAGCAAGCAACCATAATGGACATCCGCAAAATACGCAAGCTGATCGAAGTGCTCGAAGCGAGTGTGCTAGACGAAATTGAAATCCGCGAAGGCGAGGAATCAATCCGCCTGAGCCGTCGGCAATCAGCTCAACCCATCGGGTCAATGGAGTTCAGCCCAGCCACTGCACCGCCCCTCCCACCAGTCACACAGCCACCACTGGAACTGGACAGCGATGCATCCGCAGCTCCAGATGCCGCGTTGCTATCGCCCATGGTCGGCACTTTCTACCGCGCTCCATCCCCCGATGCCCCGCCATTCGTTGAAGTCGGCAGCCTCGTCGCACCGGGCGATGTAGTCTGTATTATTGAAGCAATGAAGATGATGAACCGGATTGAAGCAGACCGCGCAGGCACAATCATGACCATCTTGGTTGAGAATGGCCAAGCTGTGGAGTTTGGCCAACCCCTGCTGACAATCACCTGAGCGCCTGAGCGCACATGCCCGCATTTAACAAAGTGCTGATCGCCAATCGAGGCGAAATCGCGTTGCGCATTTTGCGCGCTTGTAGCGCACTGGATATCCGCACTGTAGCCATCCACTCGGATGTCGACCGCGAATTGCTACATGTGCGCCTCGCCGATGAATCGGTGTGTATCGGCCCGTCTACCGCTGGCGACAGCTACCTGAACATCCCCGCAGTGATCAGCGCTGCCGAAGTGACCGACACATCGGCCATCCATCCCGGCTATGGATTTCTCGCCGAAAAGGCTGAATTCGCCGAGCAGGTCGAACGCAGTGGTTTCAGCTTTATCGGCCCCAGCCCAGAATCGATCCGTCTGATGGGCGATAAGGTGCGCGCCATCCAAACCATGCAGGAATTGGGTTTGCCGACCGTGCCGGGATCAGGTGCCACACTCGGCGACGATATAGATCAGAGCATGGATGTCGCCCGCAACATCGGCTTTCCAGTGCTGATCAAGGCGGCGGCGGGAGGCGGCGGGCGCGGCATGAGCGTGGTACGCCGAGAGAGCCAACTGGCAGAGGCTCTGGCCTACACCCGTAGCGAAGCCGAAAGTTCCTTCGGCGATTCCCGCATCTACCTTGAGAAATATCTGGCTCATCCTCGCCACATTGAAATCCAGGTGCTGGCGGATCACCACGGCAATGCCATCCATCTATGGGAGCGCGACTGCTCCCTGCAACGCCGCCACCAAAAAGTCCTCGAAGAAGCTCCGGCTCCGGGCATCCCAGACCGTACGCGCCAGGCCATTGCCGAGCAGTGCATCACCGTCTGTAAGCGCTTGAACTACCGCGGTGCAGGTACCTTCGAGTTTCTCTACCAAGACGGCGAGTTCTATTTCATTGAGATGAACACACGCATCCAAGTTGAGCATCCGGTCACCGAAATGCTGACCGGAATCGATTTGGTGCAAGCGCAATTGCACATTGCCCAAGGTGGAAAGCTACCGTGGCGGCAAGAGGATGTGGTGCCGTGCGGACATGCCATGGAATGTCGCATCAACGCCGAGGATCCCAAGCGCTTTAACCCTTCGCCTGGCCTCGTCGACTACTACCATGCCCCGGGAGGCATTGGGGTGCGCGTCGACTCACACCTCTACAGTGGCTACACCGTACCGCCACACTACGATGCACTGATCGCCAAAGTGATCTGTCACGGCCAAGACCGCGCACAGGCTCAGCGGCGCATGCGCCAAGCGCTAAGCGAGCTAGTCATCACCGGTATTCAGACCAATATTCCATTGCACCAGCGCTTATTGCAGACGACCGCAGTGCGGGAGGGCGGTGTTGATATTCACTATTTGGAACAACACGAAAGCAGAGCCACCACCACCGATGGCAACTAATTTACAATCTTCCCCCAGTGTAGCGCACCCGCGCCAGATGCCCAACAAGCCCCCCGCTCCCCCGACAATTCATGGCGATGGTACCGTACTGCCGGTACCGATTGCGGATCTGCCAAACACCGACCCCGCCGCCACAAATGATGGCATCCCGCCGATCACAGAGTGCGTCGATCGCGTGATGCAGGACTATTTCAAGCTCTTGAACGGCGAGCACGTCAGCGACATCTACCAATCGGTACTCGATCAAGTAGAGCCACCACTGTTGCGTTGTGTATTGCACCACACCGAGCGCAACCAGAGCGCCGCCGCCAAAGTACTCGGCATCAGCCGCGCCACACTGCGGCGCAAACTTGAGCGCCACGGCCTGCGGTCATGAGCGAAGCAGCTCCTTGGCTTCCCCGGCGAGCTCTCATCAGTGTCAGTGACAAACGCGGACTGATCGAGCTGG
>JABABF010000178.1 GCA_014238345.1 Gammaproteobacteria bacterium | reverse complement strand
GAAAGAGCAGTTGATTTTGAAACGTATTGTTCTGGTACTTTGCCAATATAGTGATTTAAAGAGGCATTAGAATACGGAATAGAGGCCTCCAGAAGGGTTTTAGATGCTCCCGAAACACTCAATAACCAATTGACCGATTTCTCATTTAGCCCCCGCGACCCACAGGGCGCGCTAATCGCCAACCGCCCCGCTGCGGGCAAACGACCACGCAGCTCGATGGCACCAACTATCGTCTTCGACCAGAGCAATCAACCGGTACTGGCGCTGGGGTCGCCCGGCGGAGCGCGCATTATTCCCTATGTGGCGCAGGTGCTGTGGCAGTATTTGGGAGAAGCTCCTGCACGGCATGAAAGTGAGGAGTTCTGGGAGAGCAGCGGGCATAAAAAAAGGCCCTTTGCAAGGCGGGCACAGCAACACCAGCACCAACCCCGCGAGCTGCCCGGAATCCAGCTGCCGCTAGAGCAAGCACTCAGTGCACCGCACATCGTGCATCTGGGTGGCGGCTTGGAATTGGAGGAAGGACACCAGTGGCCAGTCGACCCAGAGCCGACACTGCAACAGCTGGGACACCAGCCCAAACGGCGACAACACAACAGCGGGCTGCACGCAGTGGAAATCACACCGTGGGGGTTCAAAGGTGTCGCAGACCCACGCCGCGAAGGTCTGGCGGCAGGAGGTTAGAGCACCGACCACATGGGGATGGGGCAGCCACTGGGGCAACAGCGAGCTTGGCTCAGCCCGATAGAAGGAGCCAACGAGATTGAGGACAACTGGGATGCACCGCTCAGCGCTGGCAACTGGGGCAGTACACCGTGCTACGCTGGGCGAGGCGCAGTGAGCGCAACACGCCGCCACAACGCAGACAGGGCTGTCCACCGCGCCCGTACACCGCCAACTCTGAGCGGAAATAGCCAGGCCTGCCATCGACGGCAGTGAAATCGCGCAAGGTAGTGCCGCCGTTGGCAATGGCGAGGCGTAGCACCCGCTTGATGGATTGCACCAAAACTCCATAGCGCCGTGCAGAGATGCGCCCCGCCGCACGGCGCGGGTCGACCCCCGCATCGAACAAAGCCTCATTGGCGTAGATATTGCCGAGACCGACGACAATGCGTCCATCCATCAGAAAACTTTTGACCGGCACTCGCCGTGCGCGGGAGCGGCGGTGTAAATAGACTCCATCCAGCGCTGCCGACAGTGGCTCTGGGCCCAGTGCACACAGCAGTGGACAACTGACCTCGGCGGCGGCATCGGCCAACCATAAGACGGCTCCAAAGCGGCGCGGGTCGTTGAGGCGCAACAGGCATCCACCGCTGAAGCCTAGCTCAAAGTGATCGTGCGGGCCGGGTAGGGCATGGGGCGGTGACGACAGCACTCGCAAGCTGCCGGACATGCCCAAATGCAACAGCAGTGTGCCTTGATTGATGTCGATGAGTAGGTATTTGGCACGGCGGCGCACGGCCTTTACCCGCCCCCCGCAAAGCCGCGCGGCGAGGCCAGACGACAGATCGAAGCGCAGACGCGGCACACGAGCTACGACAGCATTGATACGACGACCGACTATATGCGGTGCTATCCCGCGACGAGTGATCTCAACTTCGGGCAACTCCGGCATAGTGGCAGCTCAGAGCGATGGTCGGGATACTGGCAAGCAAAGAGCGTAGAGCTAGATCCGGCGCTATTTCAGTTTTTTCTCCACATAGGGCACATGTTTGCGCGCCACCGGATCGTATTTCTTGAATTCCAATTTTCCCCCAGGACTGGGACGCTTCTTGCGCGTAGTGCGGAAGTGGCCAGTGCCGGCCGTGGATTCCAACTTAATTTTCTCGCGCATCGCCGCTACTCTCCAAGTGACTGACTGCCGTCAGCTTACTGACGGGCGGCACGGCGCTTGCGAGCCGCAATATCGTCCAGCACACGGTCAATGCCGAGGCGGTCAATCAGCCTGATGCCACGTGCAGAGACCTTGAGCCGCACATAGCGCTTACGCTCTGGCGACCAGAAACGGCGCAAGTGCAGATTCGGCAGGAAGCGCCGACGCGTCTTGTTATGGGCATGGGATACATGATTGCCGCTCAGCGGCCCTCTACCCGTCACCTCGCATCTACGGCTCATCGCCTCTGCCCTCCCTGCTATCTGACACTAAAACCACACCATCCAAAGTAGCGTGGTGGGCGCTATTGTAGGCCGCTGGCGCCAGCTTGGCAAGGCAGACGTAGACGATGATTCAAGGTGGAAGATTCCATATCAGGCAGCTAGGGGGCAACCGAGCACATTATTTATGCAGCTTTACTCAGGCCTTTCTTGAACTAGTGAGTGCGCTCCAGCAAACGATTGTGCCCACCAAACTGAGCGCCAGCCACATGATGCCGCCACCGCATTCACAACAAACCCCGCTCGGCAAATGACACAACCTCACCATCGCCCACCACGAGGTGGTCTAATACCCGAATGTCGACCAATTCCAGCGCCTTGACCAATACCTCGGTGATGCGGCGGTCGGCCTCACTGGGCTCGGCCACGCCAGAGGGATGATTGTGGGCGAAGATGACCGCCGCCGCACTGTGCCGCAAGCAAGCCTCCAATACCTCGCGCGGGTAAACGCAGGCGCTGTCCAGTGTGCCCTCAAACAGCTCCTCGCAGTCGAGTACCGCATGGCGGGTATCCAAATACAGACACAAAAATACCTCGCGCCGCCGATCGCGCAAACGCGAGCGCACATAATCCTGCGCCAGCTCCGGGTTGCTCAGCGCCGAGCCACGGCGACGCAACGGCTCCAGCAGAGCGCGGCGACCTAGTTCCAGTGCCGCCTGTAACTGGGCATAGCGGACATCCCCAAGGCCGGGAATCGCTGTGAAAGCGCAACGGTCAGCGCGCAACAGGGGACGCAAACCGCCAAGCCGAATCAAGGCCTCCTGTGCCAGCCGAAATACATCAATGTTG
>JABABF010000177.1 GCA_014238345.1 Gammaproteobacteria bacterium | reverse complement strand
GCCGCAGGCGCATGGCGGCCGTGCGTTGTCGCTTGCCCAGCAGGTGATCTTTCATGAAGAATACGCCCGTGCTGGTGGGCCAGGGCGGGTGGGGCACATCGGCGAAACCCTGTTGGCACCGACATTGCTGGCCTTTGGCAGTGATGCACAGTGCCGTCGCTTCCTGCCACCGATACTTGAAGGCAATGAGCTGTGGTGCCAGGGCTATTCCGAGCCGGGGGCGGGGTCTGATTTAGCTGCGGTGCGCACCAAGGCACATTTGGACGAGGCCAGTGGCGAGTGGGTGTTGGACGGCCAGAAGGTGTGGACCTCACTGGCTCAGGAGGCCGACTGGTGCTTTGTGTTGGTACGCTCGGAGGAAGGCTCCAAGGGTCGGCACGGGCTCAGCTATCTGCTGGTGCCGATGGCGCAGGATGGCATTGAAGTGCGTCCCATCCGACAATTGACGGGCACTTCAGAATTTAACGAGGTGTTTTTCGATGGCGCACGCACGGCGGCAGAACATATCGTCGGTGCGCCGGGAGAAGGCTGGCAGGTGGCGATGGGCACACTGGGCTTCGAGCGCGGTGTTTCAACCTTGGGACAGCAGCTACAGTTCTTGAATGAATTCGAGCAAGTCTTGTCGGTGGCGCGGCGCAATGGCGCATTGTCCGAGCCGATCATGCGCCAGCGTTTAGCGCGCTCGTGGGCAGAGTTGCAGATCATGCGCTACAACGCGCTACGGGTGTTGAGTAGTGCCGAACTCGGCTCTGAGGCGATGATCTCCAAGTTGTACTGGGGTACATGGCACCGCGAGTTCGGGGCGTTGGCGATGGAAGTGTTGGGGCCTGAGGCCGAGTTATTGGCAGAGGACGCAGACTACCAGCTAAGCCGCCTGCAGAGCATTTTTCTGTTTAGCCGCTCCGACACCATCTATGCTGGAACCAATCAAATTCAGCGCAACATCATCGCCGAGCGTGCGTTAGGCATGCCGCGCGAGCTACGTGGGGAGAGCAAATCATGACAGCAGATAAGCCAGAGAATCGGGTGGATTATGTGGCGGGGCACCAGCTGTTGGCGGGGCAGCGGGTATTGGTGACAGCGGCGGCTGGCACAGGCATCGGCTCGGCGGTGGCGCGGCGGGCGCTTGAGGAGGGTGCCGAGCAAGTGCTGATCAGCGATATTCACGAGGGGCGCTTGAACGAGACCGCCGACCGCTTGGCCAGCGAGATTGGCAAAAGGCCGCTCACCCAGCTCTGCAATGTTTGTGAAGAGGCAGATGTGCAGGCGTTGTGGGAGAGTGCAGCGGGGCAACTGGGCGGTGTTGATATATTGATCAACAATGCTGGCCTCGGTGGCTCGGCGGCACTGGTCGACATGAGCGATGAGCAGTGGCACAAGGTCTTGGATGTGACGCTGAACGGCACTTTTCGCATGACTCGCGCTGGGTTGCGCCACATGCGCGAGCGGGGCGGTGG
>JABABF010000176.1 GCA_014238345.1 Gammaproteobacteria bacterium | reverse complement strand
TGCGCGGCCAGTGTGTCGCGTACCCGTGTCTTGAGACCACTAAAACTGAACTCGCAGCCGGGGCGGGTGGTCATCGGCCGCGGCAGAGCGAAGCGTTGCGGGTTGCCGTGTGCGGCGGCGGCGGCCACAGCTGGCCCGCCGGGGTAGCCCAAGCCCAACATTTTGGCCACTTTGTCGAAGGCCTCGCCAGCGGCATCGTCGCGGGTATCACCTAGGATTTGATAGCGACCGATGCCATCGGCTCGCACCAGCAGGCTGTGGCCGCCGGACACCAGCAGGGCGATAAAGGGAAAGTCGGGAGCTCGTGGCTCTATCATCGGTGTCAGCAGGTGCCCTTCCATATGGTGGACACCCAGCGCAGGCAGTTGCCGCGCCAGTGCCAAACCGCGACCGAGACTGGCCCCGACCAACAGTGCGCCGACCAGACCCGGTCCGGCGGTGTAGGCGATGCCGTCCAACTCGCCAGCCTCGGCCAGCGCTGTGCGCACCAGTGGCCCTAGGCGCCGGATATGGTCGCGGGCGGCGAGCTCGGGGACCACGCCACCGTAGACTGCGTGCAGGTCGGCCTGACTGTAGAGCGACTCGTACAACAGCCCCTGTTTACTGTCGTAGACGGCGACACCTGTCTCATCGCAGGAGGTTTCGATACCAAGGACGCGCATGGATGGGGACGGCGGAGCCGCTGGGGCTGTCAGGCGTGGTAGATTTTATAGGCTACGCCAAGGTTTGGTATGAGGATCATTACAAATGGCGTTGCCCCAGCATATTCTTGTCCGCCCAGTGCCTGCGTTATAATAATTAGATGCCAAATATTAAAGTCGGCGAGACCGAAGCTATTGACACCGCGTTGCGGCGTTTTAAGCGTTCCTGCGAGCGTGCGAGTGTGCTGTCGGAAATTCGTCGCCGCGAGTTCTACGAGAAGCCGACGGCGGCGCGTCGTCGCACGGCGGCCATCGCTTCCCGCCGCCAACACAAGCGTATGTTGCGCGAGCAACGGCGTTTCAAGCGCCTCTACTAAAAAGCAACAGCGCCCGCTCGTTGCCCCAAGTTGCCCCAATAAGTCGCCTCGCCACGGCTTCCGGCTCGCCAGATTAACCACCCACCGTTCCAGTGACGGTACGCCGCACTCGCTTCCAGCGAGCAGCTAATCGGGGTTTGAGCTGGTTAGCACTTGAGCGTGCTCGCAATCGGGGAGGGGCTATAATCTGATTCCCTAATTCCCTAGCGTTGCGCGTGTCATGGCTGGGCAGATCCCGCGCGAATTCATTGATCAGCTGGTGCAGCGCGCCGATATTGTTGATGTAATCGGTGCTCGCGTCGCACTGAAGAAGGCCGGGCGCGACTATAAGGGCTTGTGTCCTTTCCACCACGAGAAAACCCCCTCTTTCACCGTCAATCGGAACAAACAGGTCTACTACTGCTTTGGCTGTAGTACTGGCGGCAATGTGCTCAGCTTCATCATGGAGCACGACAAGCTGGATTTTGTTGCTGGCGTGGAGAGCTTGGCTGCTTCGCTGGGTCTAGAGGTGCCTCGTCAGGGTGGTGCGCCAGCGGCACCGTCGTTGGCACCGATGTACCAGCTGTTGGAACGTGGCTGCAGCTTCTACGAGGAGCAATTGCGCCGTCATCCGCAGCGTGCGTGTGTAGCAGAATATCTTCAGGGGCGCGGCCTCAACGGCAAGACGGCAAAGACCTTTCGCCTTGGCTATGCGCCGGATGGCAATGCGTTGCGCCGAGCACTGTGCGATGACAGCGGTGACTGCCGCCCTGATGAATTGGCCGATTGCGGTCTGTTGCGGCGTGAGAATCTATCGTCTAGTGAGAGCGCCCAGCCAGCACCTGAATCATCGCCGGTTGGCACCAAGCCGTCTTCTGGCAGTCCCAAACGGCTACGTGATCATCTGTGGAATCGCGCGGTTTTTCCAATTCGAGATGTGCGCGGGCGTGTGCTGGGCTTTGGTGCCCGTGCGCTGAGCGATAAAGCTCAGCCTAAATACCTGAATTCGCCAGAGAGCAAAGTCTTCCATAAGCGGCGTGTGCTCTATGGCCTCTATGAGAACCAGCGCGCCCATCGCCACCTCTCACGCCTGCTTTTAGTCGAGGGTTACATGGATGTCATCACCCTGTTCCAGCACGGGGTGCCGGGTGCGGTGGCTACGCTGGGCACGGCGCTCTCAGAGGAGCATGTGGAGCTGGCGTTCCGCCAAGTGTCGGAATTAGTGTTTTGTTTTGATGGCGATGAGGCGGGGCGGCGGGCAGCGGCGCGAGCGGTGGAGACGACGTTACCCGCCATGCGTGACGGTCGCCAAGCGCAGGTTTTCTTGCTGCCCGACGGCCATGACCCAGACAGCTTGGTGCGTGAAATCGGCACCGATGCGTTCAATGAGAAACTCACGAACGAAATGTGCCCGTTGTCGCGTTTCCTGCTCAATCAGCTCGCTGAGGGGCTGGATCTAGATAGCTCGGAGGGGCGTGCTAGTTTGTGGCAACGTGCCCAGCCGCCCCTCAGCCAGCTGCCAGCGGCACTATTCCGCGAATTATTGTTGCGTGAGTTGGCCGTTTTGGTGCGCATGGATGCAGTCGAGCTGCGTGATTTTTTGCCCTCTGCCCAACCACCTCCCGCCGAGCGAGCGCTCAGTACTTGGTCGGAGCCTGAACTCCCGCCGCCAGAGGCCTACTCCGATGTGGTCAGTGGGTGGAGTGGCGAGATGGAGGGTGTTGCCCCGGCATCGCCCGTGGCGGGCTCCGAACATACACTAGAGCGTGAACTTCTGCTATGTCTGTTTAGTGAGCCTCAGTTGGCTGGACATGCCGGCACCGAGGCGCTGTTACAGGCGATGGCGGCGCG
>JABABF010000175.1 GCA_014238345.1 Gammaproteobacteria bacterium | reverse complement strand
GCTCCGCCCGTGGTAGTCTCGAACCAGCATTTTGACCTGTACGTACACAGCGTAGATAGTGCGGGGGCGTTGGACATGGATTACGAGTTGTCATCTGCGCTGCAGTTGACAGGTAGCTCAGCGGGGACGCTGGAGGAACTATCCCGCACACTCAGCTTACTGCGGTTGCGGCTGTCTGATGTGGCGGATCGCACCAATGTGGTACTAGAGCTCAGGGATAGCCGTCTTGCCAACATGCCGGATACCATGGTTGAGTTGCAGGTCGATGTCGTGGGGACTGAATTGGGGATAACAGCGCCAGAGGTGGTGGTCTCCAACCTCAAATTTGAGATTTCAGCGGCTGTTGTGGATGCGGATGGTGCGGTGGATGAAGATTACCAGCCGTTGCCGCTTCAGGTGAGTGCTTCGGTAGGGGCGCTGGAGTTGTTGCCAGTGGCGGGGACTGAGCAGAGGCTGGGGCTGAGGCTGTCCGGACCCGCATTGATAGAAGGGGAATGGGTAAGTTTTTATTTTACCGATGGTGTGCTGAGCGGGATAGCAACGGCGACGATCCATGTGGTTCCCACTGAGTTGGTGGTGAGGGCACCCCCTGAGGTGGTGACCTCGAATTTGTTTCAAGTGAAATTGGAGGCGCGGGATTTGAGCGGTGCTAGGATCTTAGACTACACCTTCCCGAGAAGCTTGTCAGAGGGCGAAGTTTCGATATCGCCGGACTATCCGCTGTCGGTGAGTGGTATATCAGACTCGCCTATGCGCTGGCTGAGTGTCGTGACTTTGTTTCGAGGTGAAATAGTTGCCGATATCCCCGAAGGTCAGTTGGTCACGCTGACGATGCGCGATGCTGCTTTTTCGGGAACCACCACCTTCACCATCCTGAGTACAACACAGATGTTGACGGTGGTGTCGCCAGTTGTTGTAAGGGTGGGTAGCATTTTTGATGTCGGGGTGTCTTATACCGATGCCAACGGCAATGTGCAGACCACGTTATCGCCCTCGGCAAGGTTGTTGTTGCATCTACAGGATTTAGACAGCAATTTATTAGAGGTGGT